>CAYZYB010000319.1:0-6023 GCA_964481505.1 uncultured Planctomycetaceae bacterium
CGTAGAGGGTGGCCGGGATTCGAGTGAGGCACGAGCGAAACCCGGGGGTTCCTTCGCAAGCTCAGTCCAACCCCGGCCACCCAATTCAAATGCTACAATCTGCTACCACACCCGGTGATTAGTGTTTATTTGTCGGCGGCGTTTTGCTGCGCAAGAGCTCGAATTTGTTGTATCTCAAGCTGCCGAGCCGCTCGTTTTTCGTCAGTAAAGAACGTTTCGATCGTTCCTGTGAAGTTCTTGCACATCCGGTCGGAAAGCGTGCTTCTCAACCTCCTTGCTCGAGATTCCTTTTCTGCTGTGACACGAATGTTGCTGGCTTGTTCGAGGAAATACTGCTTGGCGGGAATCGTGTCGTATTTTGCGAAGAGCTCTTCGACCTGAGAAACGTCACCCGCCGCTGCTGCTTTTTTTGAGCGAGCGATCGTGACTTCTCGCAAAGCGATGGCGTCCACGAGTTCATCGGAGAGCAGCTGAATCTCTCCTTCTACGGCGAGCCGGATCGAGTCATCGGGCAGTTGGATCGTGTCGAACGGAATCAGCCCTGGAGCATACGGGACTCGGGCCAGAAGGGATGTGCCACTGTAGACGCGAATCCAGAATGTTGGATGATTCTCACGGTACTCAATGGTCACTTCACCATTTCGGTCGCTCACCAGCTGTGTTTGAGGGCCGTCTTCCGGACTCTTCCAGTTCAATTGGTAGGCTAATGCCAGTCGGTGTGAGATCAGTGGTTTGTCTTCGCTGCCTTTCAGTACCAGTCGCACGCGACTTCGTGGTGCTCCTGGTCGTTGTCGAACGGCGATGTGCTGAGTCCGTCGTCCCTTGGCTCCAAACAACTGAGCTCGCAAGTGGGTAATGAATACAGTCGTCGCCAATCCGCGGGTTTCTTCTTTGTCGATGTCGATCACACGCAGGTAGGTAAGTTGTAACGGCTGAAGCTTCTTCAGCTTCTTAGGTTGCCGACGTTCCATCTGGCGAACAAAGGGCCGCAATACGTCACCGGGAATGACTTGTGTTGCAGACGAATCAGGCGGGATGATCTCTCCTCCCTGAACCTGCATTTCCATCATGACAGCGAAATCGTATCGACCGTCTGAAGCTGGTGGGGCGTCCGGATAATCTCCGGCGTCATCATCGCCTGCGTTCTCAACGTCCCTGGATGGTCCACCGTAGGAATTGCCAGGAAAACTGCGGACGAACAACAGATTAGGCCGGAAGGTGTCGCGCATTAGCCGGGCTGCCGTATTTCCAATGCTGCGTTCATCTTCCGTGACCTCTGAACGCACAGGAGTTAACTCATGGATTCTGGAATCATATTCGCGACAGCTAATCAGAAACCGGGTGCCATCACGTTCAACGGTGACCAGGAATGCTTTGTGAAATTCTTCTTCCGGATATCTCTCAACGACGTGTCCCAATTGGAGCCGTTCGAGGTGCCGATGGTCAGCCGGCACCATCCAGTCGTTTTGATCACAGACGACGTTCCAAAGCCGCCCATACATTCTGGCCAGTGCGCGATGGATGTCGATCACGATCTGCTGGCGCTTCGATTCGCGAACCAGACTGCGGCCTTCGAATGCGATCGACGCTCGAACAGAATACGGCAGACTGGAAAACGGAATTTCGACTTCCGGCTCCTCCGGCTTTTCGGGTTCGGCTGACTTCTCAGCAGCAGCCTTGCTTTCGTCCGCTGCTTTTTCTGCCTCTCCTTCCGTTGCCTCTGCAGCTGAGGGATCAGCGGGCGGTGTGGCAGCTGCGGCCTCGGTGGTTGCCTCAGCTTTTGATTCTGCCGGGGGAGCATCCTGGGCGAAAAGGAAAGCGTCAGGCAGTGGGAGGCACACCGTTACCAATGCTGCCCAGATGACCCTGTGAGCTCGTATGGAATTCAACGTTCTCCGGATCATGGCTGCACCTGCCAGCGTTCTACGTTCTGATAGACACTCAACGGGCGGCCTTCGAACCCTGACATGTTTCTTTGGAAAGCGATAAAGTCACGAAGCTCCCACAATGGAACGATAAATCCCTGGGCGGCCATATGCCGGTGGATAATGAACAAGCGTTTCTGAGCGTCCAGAAAGCTGGTCGCGTAGTCAAGGTTAATCAATTCCTGCCGCATCCAGTCGGGATACGACGCCAGCCGTTTGACGTCAAAATTATCATCGGTCAGCATCAAGGCCCATAAGTCAAGCAGTGGTTCGTGCAGCCGGACATTGCGGTACATAAAGTCCCAGTCACCGTCGCCGAGTTTTTCGCCTGGCTTGTCCGCCGGAATCATTTCAATCTCAAAGCCGAGGGCTCGCCAGCGAATGACCATCTGTTCTGCTGCAAGTAACGAAACTTCATCTGCTTCAACAACGAACCTTAACGTTGGCAGTTTAATGTCCGCCCCCGCTGAATTGATCCTGTCGGCGTTATCGCGTCGAAAGATTGATTCATCCCAATCTGCTTTTGCCTTGATGGCCGCGGCCTTGGCGTCAGCGACCAGTTTTTGTTTGGCTGGAATTCTTAGCTTTTGCAGCGCGGCCATCCGCAGCAAAAAAGACAGAAACATGTCGTGTTCAGGAGCATCCACCAGCGGGCTGTTTGCGTAACTTCTCGCATGCCACGGTGCTTTTGACGGCTTACCGTACTTCATTTTTTCATCGCGAAGGATGACTCGTTCCAGCAGTCGTTCTCGATCGACACCAAACGACAAGGCACGGCGAATCTGAGGATTCTCTGTTGCTTCTGACGTGGGATTAAAAACAAGGACGTGCGTTTGCGGCACGATATATTCCTGGACAAAGGCATCTCCGCTCGCCTTAAAGATATCGATTTCCCATGGCCGAAGATGTGGCAGCACGTCGATTTCGCGGCGAATAAAAGCCTGAATCTCTGAGTGGCGATCCGGAAATTTTTTCTCAACAACCTCAGCCACATGGTACTGCGTACGAATAAGGTCTTTCGGTTCGGGAATTGTTCTGCGATAGGAACGCGTCGTGTCTGTTTCTTCCACGAGTTCAAATCGTTTGGAAAGTAATTCACGTGGCGCTTCGTGCAGGGTTGGATCTGCATCTTCCGGAATGGCCATCACAGGAAACCGGAAAAGAGCTTCCAGATTCAGTGGCACGCGATTAAAGCTCACCTGTAGTTCCGTAGGTGACCGTACGGAAAACCCTTTCACGAATGATGCCAGCCGCGGATTGAAGCTGGGCAGGTCGGGGTTAAGTTGATCGCTGAGCGTGTCGGCAATCTGATTGGCCGAAAGCACGGGCTGCGACTGCCAATAGGGCCGACTTTGTCGAATGGAAAAAACAACTTCGCGGCCGAGGTCCGTCGGGTCCCATAGATCAAAGAAGCTGGACTGAAAGTAGGTCAATTCATCAGCAGCGTACGGTTCGAAAAGGTCGACGGTGGTGAGCTGTCGATGCCGTCGGTCGCATTCGAGTTCAACGGGAGACACGATTTGTTCGCCGGAAAACCGTCGAACGGGTATTCGCACTGTCTGAAATCGAGACACATGTTCACGGAATGTTTCACGCAGCGTGCCGGTGATTTTTCGTACACGATTTGCTTCAATGGCTGCGCTGGCGGCTTCTGCCGTTTTTCCTGCAGCACTCAGTTGGCTGGCTTTGGCTAACAGTGCTTCCATCTGGTTTTCAAACCGATTCTCCCACCCCGTGACAACAGGGTGATCCGGAAAGTGCCGGGACATGCGTTTCAGAAAATAGTCGGCTTCCGGAAACTTGCTCTCTCCTGCTGCGGCCTGGATGAGCGGATCAACGATTTCGGCAAACTTGCCGGGTAATTCGGGATGGTCGATGTTGCGGGCTGCGAGTTCATCCAGCAAAGCAAGAGCTGCGTACTGATTCCCCTTTGTAGAATTGTCGATCGCTTCGGCAATCAGCAGTTGATCCAGCAGTGGAACTGTTTTTCTCCAACCTGGTACCAGAGCTTCCACTTCCAGCAACAGGTCGTAGGCTTGTGCAATTTCGTTCATTCCGATGAGCCGCGTTGCGCGGGCGAGCATCATGTCTTCGAAGGACACGATTTTCTCGATCTGCGACACGGGCAGCACATAGTCTTCGGATTGATCATCCAGCAGAACGATGTTGATGTCTTTGAGTTCAATTTTTCGCGTCGTTCGAGCCTTCCGCTGTTCTGCCGTGCCGCCGCGTTCTCCGTCGAGTCGGGCTTTTTCAGCGGCGATTTTCTCCAGGGTTTCGGGGCGCGGATATAATGGTTCCACCACAAAGATCTGGCCGTCTTTGGTGTAGACCCAGTCGAATGGGTCTACGGTCATCAGATCCTTTGCTGATGGAAGGTCCGGCTGAATCTCGGAACGTTCTACAGGTTCATCCTGCGCCTCGACGCTGGCTGACAGGCCGAACGTCAGAACGCAAAACAAACTGAGTCCGATCGTTAAAGAGATTCTGCGATTCATGATCTTGGGAGCTAACAGACGCCAATTCGCTGATAAATCAACCCGGAACAGTACGGGCTGTTTTGCTTCAATTCAGGATGTCTTCCACGGCATAAAGGCTACCGTCGTTACTGATAACGACCAGACTGTTGCCAACCATCACTGGTCCTGCCTTCGCCGCCTGTCCGAGGTTTTTGGTTTTTGGTGTCGCGTTGCCGTCGGCATCAAGGAGCATGACTTCACCGTCTGAAAGGCAGACAACAAACCCGCCTCCACGAACTGGAACCGGAGCTCCCACCGGAAAACGCCCATTGAGTTTTACGGATCCGGTTTGCTTCAGAGATGCTGAGCGTTCGAAGACGCGAAGCTCCTGCCGTGCAACGTCGACAAACACTCGGTCACCTGCTACCAGCGCCGGCTGGCTTGGCTGACCGCCCAATGGAGACTGGCCCAGAATCTCCAGAGTGGCCGTTGACATAATTTGCAGGCTACCTTCCGTTGTAACGGCGACCAGAAGGTCGCCATCGGCGGTTGGCTGCAAGTCGATTTCGTCCTGTAGTCGAGTGCTGCTAATCAGCAACAGATGCGGTCTTGGTGTGGGACGGAATTCGACTCGGATCGCTTCGTTCTGGGAATTGACTGCCAGCACCTGATTGTCGCTGAGAGCAGTGAGGCTTTTCCACTTGGTTTTTTCGCCGATGCCCTGAGCAGCACGAAAATCTTCTACGCCACGCACACCGGAAACAGCCGAACAATGCAATCGGCCTTCCATGGCAAACACAACAGCGTTACTAAGTGAGACGGGTGGTAGAGTTGGCTCTGCAGGCAACGGCCACATTTTCTCCAGCTGACCGCTTGCCGTGAACGTCCAGAGCTTTGGATCTTCTCCACGGCAATAGGCTGCCACGCGACCGTCCTCGATCGACAGGCCGCCAACCTGGTCTTTAAGTTTCGTTGGTAGTTGGTAGGGCGTCAGGCTGTCGAGCATAAATCCGCCTTTGCGAATTGCCTCGACTGGCACCCGGAAAACCAGTCCGAAGTCCCCTACCAGCAACATCTGATTGGCGCCTTCCGTTGGCCCGGCAGCCACGATGTTGGTGCCGATCACCGTTCGCCATTGGCCCTTCATCTTTCCGGGATCTACCATCGTAAAGAAGACTGATGACGAATACGGCTCGTTAGTCGTAACGTAAACGCGTCGTTGATCCAGTGCCTGAATGGGTTGCAGGTGAAGTCCCTGCGCCGCAGAATCCGGCTCCAATTCCAAAGCGTTTGTTCTCACGCGAAATTTCCACAGCCCATCGCTGGCCATCCAGACCTGGCCGCCGGAACCTGCGTGCAGATGGACGGGCGTTGTGGATGGATCGGGCGGTTGGTTGCTGCCAATCCAGGCGATCGGTGGGTCAGCGTCTGCCGCATCATTGACGCTGAACGCAGTGATGGTTTGAGGAGTCGACGGGACAAACAGATCCGTACCACGCAGCAAACAGGCGTCTCGCACCTGACCAGCGACGCTGCTGTCATCCGTGTAGCGGACCGCCAACTGACCGGTATCTGAGTCGACCGACAGCACTCGCAACCTCGCTTTTTCGGCGATGTCGTTGTCGCACATCAACAGCAC
>CAYZYB010000320.1:0-6011 GCA_964481505.1 uncultured Planctomycetaceae bacterium
TTGTAGATCCACCCAAGGATGCCACACTGGTAAAACTAACGGCGTCGACAACTCAGAACGGCCACCCGACGCACGACGCCATTGACGGCGTCGCCGCAACTCGCTGGTGTGCGAGCAGCGGCAGATACCCGCAATGGCTGCAACTCGAATTCGAACAGCCGCACGTCTTTAATCAGATCGCGATTGACTGGGAATCTCGAACGGCAACGTACAAGTATCTCGTCGAAGGTTCGACAGACGGAGAAGTATGGCACACTCTGCTGGACCTTTCGGAAAACACCAGCAGCGATCAGGGCCCAAAACTGCTGCAAAAGCAACCTGCCGCAAAGTTCGTTCGAGTGACCGGAATCGGCAGTAACGCTGGCTGGTGCAGTTTGTGGGACTTGAAATTAACAGGCGAAGGCATCGGGACATTGTGGCCTGCCGATCCAAAGGCAAAGGGCGTTTTTGCGCCTGCTAAGAGTGTTGTTTACACAGCTCGAGGCAACATTCCACCGCGAATCGAAAGGCTGTCGGCAGAACAGGAAGCCGCCATTCTGCGTGATGTTCGAGTGGCTGACGGATTCGAAGCGACGGTTTTCGCATCGCCTCCTGCTGTGAATTATCCGGTCTTCGTGGCGGCTTCCGTCGATGGCACGCTATTTGTCAGCTCTGATGGCAACGGCTCGTTGGGACGCGATCCGGAACGCGGTCGTGTCATTCGCTTAAGAGACCTCGATGGCGACGGCCACGCCGACGAAACGAAGGTTTTCTGCGAAATCGATTCTCCGCGCGGGCTTGTTTGGGATAAGGACCGTTTGTATTTGATGCATCCGCCGCACCTCAGCGCCTTCATCGATCACGATGGCGACGGTGTTGCTGACGAACAGCAAACGCTGGTTAAGAACCTTGCCTTCGGCTACGACAAGCGTCCAGCCGACCATACGACCAATGGAGTCAGCATGGGGGTTGATGGCTGGCTGTACATTGCTGGTGGAGACTTCGGATTCATCGATGCTGAAGGTCGCGACGGACGCAAAGTGACTCATCGCGGCGGAGGGGTGATTCGTGTGCGACCGGACGGAACGGACCTGGAGATTTATTCGACCGGGACACGAAATATTCTGGAAGTTGCGATCAGCCCCACGATGGATTTGTTCGCTCGCGATAACACCAACGATGGTGGCGGATGGGACGTTCGTCTGCATCACTTTACCGGCATGGATGATCATGGTTACCCGCGACTCTACAAAAACTTCAACGACGAATGTGTTCAGCCGCTGGCGGATTACGGTGGAGGCTCCGGGTGTGGAGCCGTCTATATCGACGAGCCGGGATTTGGTAAATGGAACAACGCTCCATTTACGTGTGACTGGGGAACCGGCTCGCTCTACCGCCACACTGTCTCTCCATCCGGAGCCACGTTCAGGGAAACCACGAAGCCCGAATCATTCATCAAGATGACTCGCCCCACCGATGCAGATGTTGACGGCAACAGCCGCGTGTATTGTGCCAGTTGGCGAGGAGCTACATTTAACTGGGCCGGCCCGGATGTTGGCTATATCGTCTGTGTAAAACCAAAAGGCTTCCAACCGCAGCCGATGCCTGATTTCGTTGCAGCAACGGACGCTGAACTTGTCGCAGTGATGTCCTCACCCAGCTTTCGTCGTCGAATTGAAGCTCAACGCGAACTTCAGCGGCGACATAACGTAGCTCATCAGAAACTGCTGAACAAAGGCGTCGCCGCGCGAAGCGACTTACGCAACCTGCTGCACCACCTGCAAGCCAAAGCGACCGATGCTGAATGTATCGCCGCTCTCGCCAGCAACGATGCAGTTGTCGTGCACACTGCGATACGTTGTTTGGCGCAACGCAAGGCAATCAACGCCTGCCTCAATGCACTCGACCAGCAGAAAAACGTCGCAGCGCCGGTCCTTCGAGCACTCGCGATGATTCACCAATCGGATGTCGTGGAGGGATTGATCATGCGGCTTTCGGACGCGTCTGCTGACAAACGCAGGCTGATTCTATCGGCTCTGTGCCGATTGCACTTTACCGAAGGCACATGGAAGGGGGATTCCTGGGGCACTCGACCAGACACTCGCGGACCGTACTATCAACCAGAGCCGTGGAGTGAAACAGAAAAAATTATCGGCGTCCTTCAGAAAGCGTTGAAGACTCTACCAGCAGAAGCCGCTTCCGAGTTACTTCAGGAGATGCATCGAAATCGCATTCAGTCCAACGACGCTCTGCAACAAATGCTGCGACTCGCAACAACCAACGATCAGCTGCTCGAAGCAGCCATCGCTCAACTGGCGACGATCAGAGACATTCCCCCAGATGGCGTATCACTGATCCTGAAGACGGCAGGACGGGAAGATGCTTCTCCAAAACTTCTGCAGGACACAATGACAGTGCTGGAAAAACTAAAGTCACCTGACGTTCCTGCCGCAATGCTATCGGTCATGGCAACGCTGGACATCGCCCCCGATGCACGCAAAGAGCAACAGCGATCACGAAGTCAATTTGGTCGAACGCGGGCGTTGGAAACATTCGTCGCAGTATTCGATTCCGCTTCGCAGCACGACGGAGCCGAAGGCCTCTGGGCAGAAGCCGCGTTGTTGGCTGTGGCATCGCGAAACAACGCCAGCCCAGAAGCTGTGGAGACCGCCAGGCAGTCGATCAACACAGCGTGGACTCAACCCAGGCGTCGCGTCAGGCTGATGCAAGCCGCGGCGAAAATAGCGTCGCATTTTCTGGACGAGCAGATCCTTGCGGCCCGCAATGATGCCGACAAAACCACCGCGCAGACAGCAGAATCTGTTATCCAGCAGCTAAAAATCAAAGCGAAACCAACCGACAATTCGCCAAAACTCGGCAGCATGACGATCGAAGACGCCGCGGCCAAAGTCGTCGACATGAAAGGCGACGTATCGCTCGGTCAGCAGATCTTCAAAAACGCGAATTGCAGCATCTGCCACACCGTCTCAAAAGACGAACTGCAGAAAGGACCATTTCTCGGCAACATCGCCCGGACCTACAAGCGTCCCGAATTGGCGATGGCAGTTTTGGAGCCGAGCAAATCGATTGCTCAGGGTTTTGTCACCAATATTATTCTGACAGTCGACGGAAAAGTTCATACTGGATTCGTGACGTCGGAGCTAAGTGATCGTGTCACGCTTCGAGACGAGAAGGGTAAAGAGCACAACATTCTGAAAGCCGAGATCGATGACCGCGCAACTTCTAAAGTGTCGGCGATGCCCAAAGGTGTGATGAAAGAATACACCGCATACGAACTGGCGTCGCTGCTGGACTATCTGCAGTCGCTGGTGCCATAGAGCGTAGTCATCGCGGAGAATGATTCACGCCTCACGCCTCAAGGCTTACGTTTCCTCGGAGCATAATCTTCGTAGCTGGGAGCCTCGTACTTTTTTCTTAATTCGTCGTACTTCGCGTGCAGTTGTTTTTGAAGTTCTGCGTGATCCGGCTTGCCATAGATATTGGTCATTTCGTGTGGATCGCCAACGAGGTCGAACATCTGCCACTCATCTGTCTGCGGCAGATAGAATAACTTGTGCGTTTGCGTTCGTACGCCAAAGTGTTGCGGCACTGCGTGTTCGCCGAGTTCATAGTACGCATAATAGATGGAATCTCGAACGTGTTGCGAAGCATCCTGAAGTACCGGCACGATTGAAGTTCCCTGCACTTCGCCAGGGATCTTTGCACCGGCCATTTCAAGAAACGTGGGCGCGTAATCGATATTCTGAATTAACGCCGTGGGGCGAGAGTTCGGTTTGATTTTCCCTGGCCAGCGAATCGCGAAGGGCATCTTCAGCGACTCTTCGAACATCCATCGCTTATCGAACCAGCCATGTTCACCGAGATAAAACCCCTGATCTGATGAGTAGATCACCACGGTGTTCTCCGCCAGGCCGGCGTCGTCGAGATGCTGCAGAAGGCGGCCAACGCTTTCGTCGACAGCCTTCACGGTCTCGAGGTAATTCTGGAGGTAACGCTGGTACTTCCACTGCACCAGCTTTCGGTCGTCGTATTTTCCGGATTTGTAGTCTGTGATAAATGCCTTGTTCTTCGGCCCGAAATACGCATCCCATTTTGCCTTCTGAGCGACCGTCATGCGATTGTATTCGGGGGTGCCGTAGTTTCGAAAGGTTGGCAGCTTGATGCCGCCTGTTTCGTCGTTGCGAACTTTCAGGTCATACGCCCACGTCATATGACGGTCGATCTCCATCTCGTTGCTCGGCAGCGTTTTGCTGCGCGTTGCATAGTCATCGAACAGGTTCGGTGGTTCAGGAATCTTGACATCATCGAGTGTCCCCAGATGGCGCAGCGCCGGAGCGAATGTTCGATGGGGAGCCTTATGCTGGCACATCAGGAAGAACGGCTTCGATTCGTCGCGACTGCCGAGCCACTTTAGCGCTTTGTCTGTCGTTAGGTCTGTGGCGTAACCTTCGAACTGTTTTTTCGAACCGTCCATCTGCAGAAAAACAGGATTGTAATAGCTGCCCTGCCCCGGAAGGATTTCCCAGTGATCGAAGGCTACAGGGTTTGTCTTCAGATGCCACTTGCCAATCACCGCGGTCTGGTAGCCGGCCGATTTTAGCGACTTTGCAACGGTCCATTGCGACTGATCGAATGTGTTTCCATTTCGCAGGAAGCCATTCACGTGGCTATGCTTGCCAGTCAGGATGCACGCTCGCGAAGGTCCACAAATGGAATTCGCGCAGAATGAATTGCGAAAATACGCGCCTTCGTTGGCGATGCGATCGATGTTTGGCGTGGGAGCAACCTTAGCCAACAGGCCTTCATTTGCCGAAATCGCATTCACTGCATGGTCGTCGGAAAAGATGAACAGGATGTTCGGCTGTTTCTCCGCCAAACAAACCGGCATCAAAGCCAGACAAAGGTAAATTGCAGTGAAAAACGGTTTCATTCGGTTAAACTCTCGGAAGTGCGTCAGGAAAGGAGAAACAGGATTCATCGTACGAGCGATGGGTCTGGCAGACTGTCCCAGGTATCGATCGGCAAACCCAGATGGCGTCCCGCAATGTCAAAACCTCAGGATAACTACCGTTCGTGCGATTATGTAGGGATGCCAACTACGCGGGATGAACAAAACTCAGGTGCATGGCGCAGTGAGAAATGTTCAGTTGCATGTTTTGCTCCGCAGTGACTTTTCCGAAGACTGGATGTACTGCGAGAGGGCCGTTGGTATTGTAATTCTCGACAGATTCTTTCAGGTGATTCAGAGCTTCGTTGACATCAATGTCACCGCCGGGCCAGAAGAACGACTCCGCCTCAGCTGGCAATTTGAAGCCGGGCTTCACGGGGCCTTTCAGAATGAAGCCTTTCATCAATGGCATCATTAACCGCATCAAGAATGGTGTCTTCGGCCCCGGGATCTTTCCGGTGGCCATATCATGTGTCAATGCAAGGTGCTTTAGAATCTCTGCGAACGTGTGCTTTCCCGTCGTGCGAACCTCGCCCGCCGCTAACTGTTCGGCGTCGGCAACTGCG
Source organism: uncultured Planctomycetaceae bacterium (assembly GCA_964481505.1). Taxonomy (GTDB): domain Bacteria; phylum Planctomycetota; class Planctomycetia; order Planctomycetales; family Planctomycetaceae; genus Fuerstiella. Next base: position 5,515 of record CAYZYB010000320.1, read on the forward strand.
TCGTCAAGAGAACTAAAACTTAATTCGCGTCGTTCCGCTGCGTCAGCCATCGTTCCTGTATCCCCGTTTGAATTTTGCTTAAGAGTGGTTCACTGTTACTTAAGCCCATTAGAGCTACTTGGAAACGCGCAATCAAGCTGAAGCGTTGCACACGCAAGACAGCCGCCAACCACAACCGTCGGGCATCCTGACGTCGTCGTACCTCGTGTTTATCTGAATCAAGGTCGAAGAATCACGAGCAACATGGAAACTTGATGACCTGTCGCTCGCGTCAGCACTTTTGCAGCGTCCTGTCCGGAAGAAAAAGCTGAATTTTCAGTTGACGCGTTGAGTACCGCGCAAAGAAAAAGGACACCGAAAGTTCGGTGCCCTTATTCCGGTTGTTCACCACACAATGATCAACCGTGTTCGTTCTGTTCTTTTTCTTCTAAGGAGATCGTGAGCAAACTTAATTGCTCACACCCACTGGTACGCTGACCCATTGAACGATGTTGGAA
>CAYZYB010000321.1:0-6003 GCA_964481505.1 uncultured Planctomycetaceae bacterium
ACCCTCCTCATTCTTCGGGATTCGCTGCCTACCCACTGGCAGAGATTGCCGGTTATGTAAGTGTTCGGGAAAGAATGCTGATCTCGTTGATTCGGATGATCGGGTCGAACGGAAAGTGCGAGTGCTCGGGCGGACTCCTTTCTCCCGTCGCAACCATCACTCCCCGACCAACCGTTCCGACCGGCGCGTCTAAAGCACACGTCTTCGCGTCCGCCGCTCAAGCCCGAAGAAAACAATGGCTTACAGGTGTTGCGCTCAATTCCGCAGAAGCCCGGGCGAATTCGCCAGCCCATTTCAATGGAAGAGAAGATGAATTCTAATTCCGCCAGATCGGTCGAAAACAACAAGTCGCGAGCCTACGCAGGATTGCTTGGGGAATCAGGGTGCCGAGTCCTGGCATTAAACGGCCGAACCGCAGACGTTGGACAGCGAACCGAACAACCCTCAGGCGCGTTTGTAACGATTAACACAGACGGATCGTGGATCTACGAGCCGCCGACTGCAATTACCGAGTTGGCATCTGACCAAAAAGCGATCGACGGCTTCCGATGCGACGTCGACACAGACGGCAGGATCACTCAGGAAACCATCTCAATAGTCCTGCGAAACCCGGCGGCCAGTGGACGGATGATGACTGAATCACAGCGTCCCGAAAACCCTTTGGAAACATCAGCGACAGATCCGGTGCGGCTTCTTGTTAAAGCGAGCACCTATGCGGAATCGCGCATCGATCTGCGCATCGTTTCGGGCCACACAGAAGAAGAAACTCCCGCTGTCCTTGTTCTTGAACAGCCAACGGGTGGTACGGCAGTGGTCTCTGAGGCCACGGGCTGCGTGATATTCAGCCCAACCGGAGGCTTCGCTGGAATCGCAGAAATTCGCTGTCTGGTGGAGAGCCGAAATCGTTCTGCAACCTTCGTGATCATTCATGTGGACGTGCGGCCGCCCATCCAAATCCACACATCGACTTTGGGAAACCCTGACGGTCGAACACACTGTAAGGGTTAGCAGCACTCGGAAGAGCAGGCAAGATCATCAGGCAGAACCATCGGCATAGTCGGAACTGTACGGATAGGTTTTCCAGGAGACCAAAGGCAAGTCGATGACAGTCACAGACGAAACATGATGTCCCCTGTTCCATTAGCGCAGCAACGCGATCGCTTCGCCACCTGATCAGACCGACATCACATTTTCCCAACGAACACTCTGGTCATTGTCATTCCATCAAAGGCCCCGTACGCGCCAGTGACTGCAGCTGCAACAATTGATGATCACCGTAAGCCCGCAGGAAGAAGCAAGCTTCGTCCGCGACGTCTGGCTCAGAGGCTGCGCCAAATCTGGAATCCTGAACAGCATGTTCAGGCGACGTTAGATTCAATTCGCCGACAGCATGCGGAGCTCAAAGATCTTGCCACTCATTCTCTGCAAGACGCGACCAATGACCTAAAGGCCCGCCAACAACATCTCAACACAGACATCGACCTCGACACCACGATCGCAGCATTCGCTCTGATGACCGAAGCCGTGCGCCGAACGACGGGCATGGAATACTACGACGTCCAGCTTCGTGGAGGACTCGCCCTGGTCAATGGCCAGATCGCTCAAATGCAGACTGGTGAAGGCAAGACACTAACGACCGGGCTGCCGGCTTTCGCACTTGGACTGGCCGGAAAAGGCGTCCACGTAGCAACGACGAATTCCTACCTGGCCGCTCGCGACAGCGAAGAACTGCGTCCCGCTTTGGAAATGCTCGGCTTTACAGTTGGGCTTCTTCCGGAAGAACACGATCCCACTGTCGCCAAGGGCAGCTATCAAAGCGACGTCACGTTTGGTACCGGATACGACTTCGGATTCGACTTTCTTCGCGATCAGATTTCGCTCCGCCGACAACCCAAATTGCCTTTGGGAATTCGCCATCTGGCCCGCCTCACCAACTGCGAACCCCAGGCCCCTCAACTTCTGCAACGACCTCACGCATTCGCCATCGTGGACGAAGCGGACAGCGTGCTGATCGACGAAGCCACCATGCCGCTGATTCTTAGCGTGCCAACGCCCCAGGCCGAAGCCCCCCATCTGCTGCAGTTAGCGAAGAACACCGCTGAACAACTTGTACTCGACCAGCACTTCACGCTCAACGAAGCACAACGAACGATCGAGTTCACGAACGAAGGCTGGACGGCGATTCACTTACCGCTTCAGCAACAGCAAGTCTGCGGACTCCAGCGTCCGTGGAGCAACTATGTCCAACAGGCTCTGCGCGCATCCACTTTTCTGCAGCGTGACGTCGACTACGTTGTGACGGAAGAGGAAGTGCACATTGTCGATCAACAGACAGGACGGATTCACGAAGAACGGTCGTGGCGAGACGGATTGCATCAGGCGGTTGAAATCAAAGAAGGACTGCCGCCGTCTCCCGAGAAATCTTCAGAAGGACGTGTTTCCCGACAACGTTATTTTCAGCTCTACGACCAGCTTTGCGGGATGACCGGGACCGCTGCGGGAAGCGGGCCGGAACTGGCCGATTTTTATGGACTCAACGTAACCGAAATCCCCACCCACCGACCGTGTCGCCGAGAAACTCAGCCGACTCGCTGCTTCAAAAACGATGAAGCGCGAGATGTCGCCGTCGTCAATGACGCTCTGCGACGTCAGAAAAACGGGCAGCCGGTGCTCATCGGCACGCGAACGATCAAACACAGCAAACGTCTGGCAAATCGCATGCAGGCGATTGGAGCAAATCATACGGTGCTCAACGGCGTCCAGGACCAGACCGAAGCCAGCATCATCGGCAGCGCAGGCGCGGCGGGCGCAATCACGATCGCGACCAATATGGCTGGCCGTGGAACAGACATCAAACCAGACGCGCAGGCATTGAAAGCAGGCGGCCTTCACGTGATGGCCGTTGAACACAACGCGTCTCCTCGAGTTGACCGCCAGCTTGCAGGCCGAGCAGCTCGGCAGGGGCAACCCGGTTCCGTGCAGTTTTTCGTTTCGGCGGATGACGAAATCTTTGTGCAGGGAGAATCACGTTTGCCAAAATTGATCCGGGAAGCTTCCAGTGAAGGAGGCGAATGCCTGCAGACGTTCGCATCCGACATCGCAGATTTGCAACGTCAACTGGAAGCAAGGGACTTTGAACGCCGACGCGAAATGGTGCAGCGAGATCAATGGCTGGATTCCGTACTGGAAACCCTGGCCGGGCGGGGAGAATCAGAATGAAGAACACACTGAAAACCAAACGACGACTGACCAATTGCTGGCTCTGCCTTCTGACTCTCCTGTCGAGTAACGTGGCCGCTGCTGGTCAGTCTGAACGTGAATTCGATCGGCATCCGTACGAAGGCTTCACGCAACCGTATCGAATCATTGATGTCGCGGCGAGTGAACCTGGCCGAGTCGCTGAAGTCCGCATTAAGCGCGGAGATGTTGTGAAGCGCAACCAGCTGCTGCTTCGAATCGATTCATCAATCCTGGAAACAACTCGGCGCATTGCAGAAGCAGACGCCAAAGCATCGGCTCGCATCAAAGCTCTCACAGTCGAACACCAGGCACAGAAGCGACGGCTGGAACAATACGAAGCACTCATTGAGTCGGGCCGTGGTTCTCACGAAGAACTTCTGCGAGCAGAAGCGGACGAACAGGTGGCGCTCTTCAATCTGCAGGCAGCGAATGAAGATCAACTCAAACGTCAACTGACCCTCGACGAAATCGAAGCTCGAATTGCCGCGAGATCTGTGTTGAGTCCGATCAATGGAATCGTGACGGACGTCGTTCAGGACGTGGGCGAATTCGTCTCCGCAGCAGATCCACAAATTGCGACAGTTGTAGATCTTCAAAAACTGCGAGCCACCTTCTTTCTGCCAACGTCCGGAGCGATCGCGCTGCATCCAAATCATGTGGTAAAACTGTCATTTGCGGATTCGCAGAAATCGGTCGATGCCGTCGTCGAATACGTGGGGGCAACCACGGAAGCCGGCAGCGGGCGTGTTCGAGTTGACGTGCTGATTGAAAACAGCAAAGGAACCTACCGCAGCGGACTACGATGCCTTCTGGATAGAAATTCGGTCGCTCACCCCCGACGCCAAACGGCCTCTCGTGCGGAGGCCTTTCGCCGATGATCGACAGTAACCCAGAAGCGGAAACAAACAACCGCAGCACAGCCAGTCTGCGTGATGGCGTAGTTCGCGGATACACTGGACCGGCGTCTCGATTTTACGATGAACTCAACGCCATCGTCCGTTCGGTGGATAACGAAGAAAACCTGCGGCAGCTTTGCCTGGACTGTGTGCTGCGTTACCGACAACTCATCGGAGTTGGCTGGTACCGCGCTGATGGCGATACCATGGTGTCCGTCGACCTGCGATTCGACAATCCGGCGTTGCAGCACACGCCGTTGCAAAACTGGATTGCAACAAGCTGCCATTCGGCTTCGACAAATCGGCGCGACGTTGTCGCACGCAGCAGTGAAGTACGCAATCTGGCTCTGATCGCACTGCCTTTTCAGCAGAATCAACCGGCGCCCGAAGTTCTTGCGATACTGGTTGCTAATCCAGGCGATGCAAAGATCGAACAGGAAACACTAGCAGGACGAGGCATTGTTCAAACAGTTGCGGAATGGTCTCGCCGCCGCGAACTCGCCAGCAAACACCAGCAACTGCGCACCACGGCTGCTCTGCTGGAACTCAGCGGCCAACTCGAAGCGACAGAGACCTCAACGGAGGCATCGCACGTTCTGGTGGAACGTCTTCAGGAATATCTTGATTGCGATCTCGTCGCCGTTGGATTGTGCAAAGCAGGAAAAAAGACAACTCGACTATCTGCCCTCAGCGGTATGGCGGACGTTGATCACAACAGCAGCCGCGTCCGACAAATCAAAGCCGTCATTGATGAATCCATTGTTCGCAACATACCAACGATACTGATACCTGCGAACGATGAAACTCAGCACCAGACGATTGCTCACAAAAACCTCAGCCGCTCTAGCGCTTTCGACGTTGTGATGAGTACACCGTTAACCAACAGCAATGGCAATGTCGTGGGTGGGATTGTCATCGCTGGCACCGCGAAGTTAGATCACCCAGCAGCACATGAGATCATTCAAACGATCGGTTTGCCAACCGGAAACGCACTGGATTGTGTGCGCAGAGGTCAGCGCGGATTCGTTCGCCAATCCATTCGCCGTATTGTTGGAGCCAATGCTGCAATCAAGGCCATTGCGACCGCTGTGCTATTGATAGTCGTCGGCCTGGTGATGCTGGTTCCCGTGGCCTATCGTATCCCCTGCCGATTTGTCACAGAACCGCTGGAACGTCGCTTTTGTGTCGCTCCTTATGACGGTCTGCTTCAACAAACACTGGTCGAACCGGGAGATGTCGTCGTACCGGGACAATTGCTGGCAACGATGGACGACGGCGAAATGCGTTTCGAGCTTGCAGGCCTCACAGCCGAACGCCACCGCGCCGGAAAACAAACAGACGTCCACCGCGCGAATGAACAAATCGCGGATTCCCTGATCTCCGCACTGGATGCCGATCGCATCGCCAGTCGTACCGAACTCCTGAATCATCGGCTGAGCAATCTGAAGCTCGAAAGCCAGCTCCACGGAGTCGTCCTTGCGGGAAGCTCCGAACGACGCGAGAACTTTCCTGTGAAAACGGGCCAAATGCTGCTCGAAATCGCTCCACTAAACGAGCTGCTGCTGGAGGTCGCGGTTGCCGCCGATGAAATCGATCACATTCAACCCGGCATGGAAACAGAATTGAGACTCGACAGCCATCCGGCCGAAATCCACACCGGACGAATCGAACGCATCCGACCACGATCAGAAATTGTTGACGATCAAAACGTATTTGTGGCAGAAGTGATTTTTCAAAACACAGACCAAAAGCTGCGGCCAGGAATGGAAGGAACAGCGCGCATCATTGCAAAACCTCACCCGCTTGGATGGAACCTGTTTCACCGAGCTTACGAATATGTATGTGTGAACTGGCTGTGGTAGAAAGC
>CAYZYB010000322.1:0-5998 GCA_964481505.1 uncultured Planctomycetaceae bacterium
ACGTACGTGATCGACGCCACGCATAATCAGCAGCTTGTCCTTTAGCGGCTTCAGCGGTTCCATCACACCATCGAAACCTTCCGTCTGCAGCGGAGCGGGAACTCCAAGTCCAAAAAACACGTTGAACGCTCGCACTGGAACGTCCTTCGCCGCGTCTTTGGCCGCCGCTGTCATCGAAGCAGTGGCCGTCATTTCTTCGAGCAACGGCAGGCCGATGGCGATGCCGCCAAGACCTTTCAACGTTGTACGTCGGTTAAATCGTGTTGCCATTTTCATTCTCTCCTGAGTTTTCTCACGCCGAAACAGTTTGGCGTTGACCTGCCCAATCCATCAACTATTCACTCACACGCGTGCGCGTTTTCAGAACCAAATCACTGGTCACAATTGCGGTCATCAGAGCCGACCAGGTTCCACCATTCTTTGTGGCCGCTTCGTGAATGCTATCAACCGTCGCAGCATCCTCCGCCACCAACGGACGGCCCAGCGCAAACTGCGTGACCTTCCACGTCAAACTCTGACTCACACGTTCACTCTTCGCCAGCAGATTCATCAATTCACCAGTCGAATTGAACTTGAGTGGTTCAGCGCCGCCTGGAAAAAGAACTTCTCCGTCATCACGCAGCTTATTGCCGTGTTCGTCCTGTTCGTGATACGCCCCGATGCCGTCGAACTTTTCCAGCCCGAACGCCAGCGGTTCGAATTTTTTATGACACCCCCCACAACTCGCGTTAGAAATTCTTCCCATCGCGATACTCCGCTGCGTTAGCCCTGCTTTGGTAGGGACGGGAGTCGTATCAACGCACGGCGGCGGATCGTTCACAACCCCGCGAAGCAATTCGTGCATCACCAGCAACCCGCGAGTCACCATCGATGCGTCATCGCCACCAACTGTCAGCACGCTGCCCTGAGTCAACAGGCCTCCGCGCCCGCGAACATCCTTGAGATCAAATTTCGCAAATTCGTTCGCCTTACCCGCCGCAGACAATCCGTAAAACTTCGCCAGCTCCGGCGAAGCAAACGTGACCTCCGAATTCAACAGTGCCGACAACGATTTGCCCTGCTTCCAAATCACTTCTTCAAAGAACGCGAGCGTCTCGTCACGCATGTCGCTCGCAAGTTGGTCGTTCCATTGTGGAAACCTCGCGGCATTTGGGCGAAGGTTGTTCAGACGATTCAAGTTCAACCAGTCCGATACAAACCGCAGCGACTGCTGCACCGCTCGACGATCTTCCAGCATCCGCACGATCTCTTTTTCAACGTTCAATTTGCCTTCGTCGGCAGCTTCCATGAGCTTCCGGTCCGGCGAACTCCCCCACACAATGTAACTCAGTCGCGACGCCAGTTCGTAGTCGGTCGCTGGAATCTGACTTCCATTGCCCTGCTGCCGTTCAACGCGATAAATAAAACGCGGCGACTGCAGCATCGCTTCCAGAACAAACTCCATCGCCTCTTCAAAATCTCCGCCGGCACTCGCCACCGTTGTCGTGATCCCGCGGTACGCGATGACTTCACGATCATCGATCGGCCCACGAAGTACCCAAGCACCCAGGTTTTCGATCACGTCGGCCATATCCTTGTCAGTGAATTTCCGTCGCTTCGAAAACTTCCCAACGAAAGATCCCACATCCATCCGACTCACGACAATTTCCGCAAGCTTCGCGTACGCGTTCACATGCTTGAAGTCGACATTCAGGTTATAAGCAGTGTTGCTGAAACCGTCAGCTCGCAAATCACGCGGCAGGATTTCTCGAGCTTCTTTTTTGATATCCACACCGACGGTCGTGCGGACGGTTTCGATGTATTCGTCGACCGTCAAACGCTGAACCCAGTTCTGATTTTCGCTGCCATGAACATAGATCGCCGGATCGATTTGCCTCAGTGTCCAAACCGCTCCGTCATCGATCCACTTCTTCAACACACCCTTTTCGGCAGACGTCAGCGGGTCCCGTTCGTGCGGCATCGAATCCGATTCGACCGCCGCCCACAGCGGACTCTTCGCCGCCGCGCCGGGAATGATCACCTTACCGTTTTCGCTGCCGCGAAACGCAGCCAGCTGAGTCGACAAATCCAGCTCGCTTTCATGAATCGCTGAATCGTGACATTCCAGACAACGCCGCGCCAACAAAGGAGCGACCGTGGTTTCAAAATGCCGCGCAGCTACCCGACGCTGTCGTTCTGCGATGAGTTCCGGCGAAGGCCGACCCGCGGCGCCGGCGTCGAAATTCTGATTCACTTCTTTGGAAGACAGAGCCCGATCATAAATCGCAACCAGATGCAGCGTCCCCAGCCACGGTCGACCTTTCGAGTGTTCATCAACTAGTGCCAGCTTCAGCGACTTGTCCCAATTCGAAAAGTTCCCGGCCACTTTCTTTTGCACAACCTGTTTACCGTTCTGGTAGATCCGCGCAGTGCCGTCCTGCTGTCGCGTGCAGACCACGTGAGTCAGCTTTGTGGTGAGACTTTTGCTCGGAGCGGCCAGCGAGGGAATACCATTGGTGCTGGTTTTGGTTGTTCGCAGGCGAGCATCAAGCTTGTCGCCATCCTGCCCCAGCGTGAAATTTCGTTCGTTGGAATTCTTCGACAACGTAACCAACCGCGCCGGGCCGGCTTGCTTTGTATCCTTCGGTTCCATCCACGCTTCAATCGTGATTTCGCCGGACGTGCGCACCGCTTCGATCAGCGCAGTCGGGGCGTTCTTCGAAGAAATGATCGTCGGCTTCAGAATCTGCAGTGCTCCACCGCTTCGCTTCACGGCTTTGACATCTGTGATCTGCAGGTCGTACGCGTCACCAGTGCCGGATTGATCGCGGACAACGTTGCCTTTCGTTTCGGCGAAGTCGTACAGAATCTGCAGTCCCTCCGTGGCACGGTAGTCGTCTGCGTTCAGAACAGTCGCGCCAAAGATGCTGTAAGAAATTGAGACTGACCACAAAACGTGTATGTAGAGTACCTTCATGACCGTCCATATTGGCCTAACGCCCGGGCGAATACAATGTTGCGGAGCAGAAAGCGTGTGGTAGCAGAATTCAACAGGCCTCAGGGCCACCGTGGACCTCGCAGCGACATGCTGGCATCAGGTTCGCCTGCCTGAAATAATGCAGATCTTCCACATTTTCACTTCCGGAACAAATTCCACCCCAAGGTGCTGCAGAATGAAACGTCCTTTCGTACTCCCCGCCATGCTGTTTGTGCTAACGAATTTCGCAGCAGCGGAAGCCACAGAATGGACTCGCTTTCGAGGCCCCAATGGAACGGGCGTTGGCAATGCCGATTCCATTCCGCTGGACTTCACCGCGGCGGACTTCAACTTCAAAACGAAACTGCCCGGCGGTTCCGGCTGTTCGTCGCCAGTGATCTGGAAAGACAAAGCCTTTGTACTGAGTGCCAACGCAGACGATGCCACTCGCTACGTCGTTTGCATCAACGCCATCACGGGGAAGAAACTCTGGCAGAAGGAATTCAAGTCCGAAGCACACCACCTGCACACGCGCAGCAGTTATGCATCGTGCACGCCGGCCGTTGACGAAGAACGTGTCTATGTCGCCTGGTCGACTCCGAAAGAAACCACCTTCAAAGCGTTCCACCATGATGGATCAGAGGCCTGGAGCCTGAATCTCGGCACGTGGCAAAGTCAGCACGGTTTCGGAACGTCGCCGATCATCTACAAAGACCTGGTCATCCTGCACAATTCGCAACAGGCCGACAAACTCAAGCGAGGTCAGAAGCCGGGCGAAAGTTTCATGATGGCGTTCGACCGCAAAACGGGCGACGAAAAATGGCGCACGACACTGGTTTCCAAAAACGTTTGCTATTCCGTGCCTTTCATCTACGAAGGCGACAACGGCGACGAAATAGTCTGCAGCAGCACGGGCAACGGCATCTTCAGCCTTGATCCAATGACCGGAAAAGAAAACTGGTCGGTCAATGACGGCTTGTTCAGCATGAGAACCGTCGCATCACCAGTGACAGCGGGCGGCCTGATTTTTGGCAGCACAGGTTCCGGCGGCTATTCGTCAAACTATGTCGTCGCCGTTCAGCCGGGCAAGAACGCAAAGCTGGCTTACAAAGTCGCCAACAGCAGCAAGTTTAAAGCCCCGTATGTCCCCTGCCTGATCAGCAAAGGCGACCTGGTGTTCTGCATGTACGACCGAGGCTTCGCGAGCTGCATCAATGCGAAATCGGGCGAAGTTGTCTGGGTCGAACGAACGAAAGCCGCTCTATCAAGTTCCCCCGTGCTGCTGGGAGACCGCATCTACTGTGTCGCCGAAGACGGAGTCGTCTGGGTATTCGCCGCATCCGACAAGTACAAATTGCTGGCCAAAAACGACCTCGGCGAAGACAGTTGGGCCACTCCGGCGGTTGCCAACGGACGGATGTACTTTCGGACGAATTCGCATCTGATCAGCGTTGGTGGGGAGTAATTCAAAGACCAGAAAAGCACGCGGTAGGGCCGGTTCCCACCGGCCGACAAAACGTATCCATGCGATATCGGCCGGTAGGAACCGGCCCTACTTCACTTCAATTTCGTAGCAAGTGTGCCTGACGCCCGCGCGCCAATCTGCGTTCCATTATGCACCGTCAAGCAGAGTCTGACTTCTTATCGTATCAGTCTTCGTGGAAAATATCACGACACAACAACCGCCTGGAACAGTAAACACATAATCTGAATCGTTCAGCAACGTTACTTAACGATTAAGCAGCGCGCCTGGAAGATTCCGACGCGCTAATCTATGGTTCTGTTGTGTTGGACGTGCGGATTCGAACGACTCAGAACCGGCCTTGGCCCGCAGAACCGACAGACTCAGAAGAACTCTGCGAGGCTGCGAGGCTGCGAAGGACGTTTTCATGATAGAGGTGGCCAATACTAGTACTGCGGAAGTCTTCCACAGTACTACTATTGGTCATTGCAGTGCTGTGAAACTCTTCCGCAGTGCAAATATGAGCCATTGCAGTGCTACCAAAGTCTTTCACAGTGTTCGGGAAGTCTGTTGCAGTATCGCGAAACTTTTTAGTAAGCCTGCGGAAGTCCGTTCCTCGCCTGCGAACCTTCACTTCCGGACTGTGCAGCCTGGGACTTCCTCCGCAATGATGTCGACCGAAACCGTATTCACGTGTAGCCGGGGCTGGACTGACCGAAGAGAAGGAAGCCCCGGAACCTGAACAATGAACAACCAGCGGATCGTCGACTCGACTTCGCCACGACAGGCCGGTACCTTAGATCAAACAGCGTGCAGTCTCCATGTCTCCGTCCTTGATTCGAAGTCGCTTAATATGGTGTACCGAATTCTTTTTCTCACCCTGCTCCTGTGCTACGGACGAGTTGGCTCCGCCGCCGACCGTCCCAACATCCTGTTCATCATCGCCGACGATGCCTCGCGTGACAGCATGGGGGTTTACGGCAGCACGTACGTCAAGACGCCGAACTTCGATCGGATCGCCAACGAAGGTGTGAAGTTCACCAATGCTTACAACTGCAATCCCAAGTGTGCACCCGCGCGAGCCTGCCTGCTGACCGGGCGGTATTCGTGGCAGCTCGAAGAAGCGTGCAATCACAATCCGTTTCTGTCGGACAAGTGGGCCTTCTTTCCGTACCTGCTGGAACAGAACGGCTACGAAATGGGGTTCACCGGCAAAGGCTGGGGGCCGGGAGTTTGGAAGAAAAAAGATGCCAGCGGAAAGTCGAGCTACAAGAACGACAACCCCGCCGGTCATCCGTGGAACAAAAGAACGGCAAAGCCACCGTATGCGGGTATCGCTAACATTGACTACGCCGCCAACTTCAATGACTTCCTGAGCAAACGTCCTGATGACAGGCCGTTCTGTTTCTGGTTCGGCACAAAAGAACCTCACCGCGGCTACGGACTCGACAATTGGAAAAAAGATGGTCGCAATCTCGATGACGTCACCGTGCCCGCCTACTACCCCGACAACGAAACGATCCGAGGCGACCTGGCGGACTATGCCATCGAGGTCGAATGGTACGACACCCACATTGGCC
>CAYZYB010000323.1:0-5991 GCA_964481505.1 uncultured Planctomycetaceae bacterium
CTATAACCTCGGCGAAATTATCGGCGAATCCAGCGACGCTTTCGAAACCAGTTACCTGGAGAATTCGCTGACTTCAAATCCAGTGCTGGCAAAGCTCTCCAGCCGCAGTCAGGACGACGTGTATGCCATCATCAAAATGGCCAACGGCGCGTCTCGGGATTCCATTGAGCTTGACGGAAATTATTCACTCGAAGAGATCAATGAACTTGTCGCTACGATGCAGAAACTGATGCGAGTGCGCGACGTTATTCTGTCCGTGAATCAGGAGTACATTCGATCGGCTGCGCAAAGTGATGACTACCGAACGGAACCCGCTTTCAAGCTGCAGGGATCTTATCGAAACATGAATCGCATCGCTGAAAAGGTGGTGCCGATCATGAATGACGATGAACTCACGTCGTTGATCGTGAGCAACTACGAAAACGACGCGCAAACGCTAACGTCCGGCGCCGAAGCCAACCTGCTGAAGTTTCGAGAATTGGTCGGCCTGCTGACGAACGAAGAAGCCAAACGGTGGGCGGACATCAAACGCACATTCCGCGAAAACGTAAAACTGAAAGGGTTTGACAGCGACGACAAAACAGGACAGGTCATCGCGACTCTCGGGAACCTCAGCGATGGGCTCGACGCCATCCGCAAAGCGATGTCCGCCGGCGTTGATCAGCTGACTGAGCAGCGAGTCGAAGTCATTGACGCAAGTGCTGAAGAAGCGGATACAGAGACGAGCTCGGACATTGCAAATGAAGCCATGGTGCAGTTGATCACCGAACAGCTTGCGGGATTACAGTCCGGCTTGTCCGACATCAACGCATCGCTGACGAATGGAGTGCAGCAGCTCAAAGAAGGCTGGCCGGAATTGCCGCGCGACGCAAATTCGGATGCGCCCGCAACCAGCAGCGCCCCGGTGAAAACAGTTGAGCCGAGCGATCAGGACGTCGGACGGGTAGAATCGAATCAGAAAATTACGATCGTCAACAAGATTCCACCAACTGTTGTGGCCGTCTTGAAGCAGCAGTTCCGATTGATGAACAAATGGATGCAGCCGATTCATGAGGCAACTCAGGATCAGCGTGCCGAAATGTTTGAGTTACGCAATCAGGTTGAAGATTGCATCGACCAGTATCGCAAACTGATTCGGCGAATCGAGCGCGACGATTCCTGAGGGAAAGGTTTTCTGAGCGGTCGACGAATTTGAGCCAGCGTGCGCAGATCCGCCAGGACGCCCGCAGTTGCAAGGCTAAGTGGCTACTTCTTCGCTTCCGCATCATCCTTTTTCGCGTCGTCTTCTTTGACTTCCTTTTTCTTGATGACGTCCGTTCGAGTCAATCGGAATTTTTCGAAGCTGTCGGATGAAATCACGTAGTACCAGTCGGCAAAACGGCTGGCAAGTTCTTCCGCTTTCTCTTTGCCGGTCGTTACTTTGGCTTCGAAGGCCGTTAGCTGGCCATCGTAGGCTGTCTTCTGAACGTTGTAGGCAGCCATCGCCTTGTCGTATTCTTCCTGGGCGATTTCTTTCGGTGATTTTTTAGGCTCAGCCGGTGGGGCCGCTTTTGCTTCAGCAGGCTCTTCAGCTTTCTCTTCTTCGGCTGCTGGCTTCTCTTCCGCCTTCTTCATCGGTTTTTCCGACGTGGCGGGTTCTGGTTCTGCCTTCTTCTCCTGCGTCTTTTCTTCCTCCGGTGCCTCGTCAGCTGCCGGTTTCTCTTCCGTCGCAGGTTTTTGCTCCGGCTTCTCTTCGGTCGCTTCTTCTGTTTTCGCAGTTTCGTCCTTAGCCTCTTCCGCCACCTCTTCCACGGCTTCCTTTGCCTGATCTTCGTCTGCTACGACTGCGGAACTGAAATCAAGGACTTCGGTCTGATTCGGGTCTTCTTCGTTTTCGCCTTCATCACTGTCACCTTCTTCCTCGCCGTCAGCGGGCTCAGCGTCTTTTTCTTTCTCTGTCGCTGCATCTTCTTCTGGCGCATCCTCAGCAAGAATATCAGGCTTTACTGGTTCGACGGGCGCGACCGGGCGTTCACCCAAAAGCTTTTCGTTGAATTCCGCTTTCAAAAACAGATATCTTCGAGGTCCGTCTTCGTCGCCTGAATCTTCATCTGTGTCTTCAGTATCGTCCTGGGACTCTTCCTTCGCATCGCCTTCGCTAAGACCAACTTCGATATCCTTACCCGATCCTGGAGCGACTTCGCCGAAGTAGAGCGAGTACTGTACGCCGTTTGTTAGCCCGGCGATCATGTCGCCTTCGTTCGAATATAGTCGCTTTCGCCCTTCTCCATCACCACCGAAGAAGAAGCCACGCGTTCCCATTTCACTATCCAGTCGATCCTGGAGAGCTTGTTTGATCTGCGCCGGAAGCCTTAGGTTGCTGTCCAGGCCTTTGGGCTTGGGGCGAACACCGACAATTTTCAGTTGATCAAGGTTTGTTACGAGTGCCGTTACCGGACTTTCGTCCAACTCTTCCTTTTCGTCGTCAAGCCCTTCCAGTGTCCATTTGCTGTCGACTTTCGCGAAGTTTAGTTTCTCCTTTGGTTTAACTGTGCCGGTTGATTCATCGATTGAATAGTTATCCAGCGTCACTGTCGATACATCACTGGTTGTGATTTTCAGCAGGTCAGGTTCAATCCAGTCGCTGAATTTGGCGGACAGGTCAACGTCCAATTCTGTAATGTAAGTGATGTCTTTGTCGGGCTCACGAACGTAATAGTGTCCACTTCGACCTTCCACCTGATTGCCAACGATCAGATCGACCAGTGGATTTCCGCTTCCATCGCTAAGCGTTAAACGTGTGCCACGTTCTTCGACGGTGCCGATGCCTTCTGCCGTCGGGTCAACAACGCCAAATCGCTTCCAGTCGTCTTTGATACGACTTTGGATTGCTGTCTTTTTGACTCCCATGAGTGACGTCGCCGTCCTGGCAAGGCGATCTTCAGCTTCAGCGGGATAGTCGTGGTGGGAAGGAATTGTCCACACGCCCTTGTCGTTTTGACTGACTGAGAATTCGGCCGCATCTTTGACGTCGTCGTCGTAGTCGACCACGGTCAGAGCTGTCGCGGACGCTGCGTCTTCAAAGTCCGGGAAAAACACTTCGCCGATACCGACAAAGCCTTCCACAATAGATGGCTTTGACGCTGTCCACGCGCCCCATGCGATGAGAGCAGAAATTGCAGCCACACCGGCAAATTTGATTGTTTGTTTGGAGGAATTCATTGCTCAACCTGTTCTCAAAGACTCTGAGAAATGAGTGATGGATGTGTCAGTTCGTGTGGTTGTCGCTTAGCCGGAATCCGCAGGCCACCGCAAGAGAAATGCGGATCTGCGATACGTGTCTGCTGTTAGCGACGACGGCGTTCCGGAGTGATTGATTGTTTTTCAGAGAGATTTCTCAACCCGAGAAACAGTAGTCCAAAGCATATCGGCAGGATGGCAGGGGCAATCCACGCGATCCTTCGAACACCATCTTCTACGCGACTGATCTCTCGCTTCATTTCCAACCCTGCCTGGCGAATGCGTTTGTTCTTTTCGCGTTCGAGGTCTTTTTGTTCTGCGTTGATTTTTCGGTTGACCTGTTCTTCCTTTTGAGCCAAAAGTTGGTCTTTACCTCGGAGGTCAAGATCATCGCGTTTGCGAAGCTCTTCGATTTCTTTCTCCAGTTCCTCTCGGGCTTCCTGAAGACGTTCTTCAGTCTTCTTTTCTGCGTCCTCTTCTTCAGCACTCAGCGTTTTGCGAAGTTCTTTTGCGTGTCTTTCGATGTATTGCAGAGTTCGCATGGCGGGCCGACGTGATCGCAGGTTGATGAAGACATCGTCGCCAGCAAGTGCGTCAACAGCGTTCAGCACAAACGTGACATTGTCGAATTCGATGTCCATGGCCTGAGTACGGCGAATGGCAAAGAACTGGTCGCTGAGCATATCTGCGTCCGGGCAGAAAATGACGTTCGCGGGCTTCTCTTCGGAATCGTTGGTGATGTGCGCCGCCAGGACGTGAGCAAACCTGTCATCGGTTCGCCTTGGGTTTTGTCGTGGGCGAACCGGTGGTCCAGGCATGCCCGGAAACGACATCTGCTGTTCTGTGAACTCTTCCCATTTCAAACGGCCGGATTGTCCGCTGGTGTGCAACAGCGGCAGAAAGGTCTGCCCATCGCGGCCTTCTTTACCGTCAGCCGGCCCCTTGATTGATCCGGAAAAGATGCAAACCAAATCCTGCAAACCTGAGGTCACAGGACTTTCATCGCTGAATGCCGCCGTTGGGTTACCAGAACGTGACACGAAGAAAATTTCTTCACTCAGGAAAGCGAATTGCGAGTGTGGATTGCTGCGGTCATAAACAACGGTGCCGTTATCCCAGGTGATGTCGAGGTAACTCATCAGAGACGTCAATGCACCGCCGTCCCCTTTGGGTTCCGGCCGCTGTTGCTGGCCAAACATTCCGGCCATCTGACCGCCGGGGGGTGGCTTTGGCAACCGCGGGCAAAGCTGAGGATTGAATGCGGGGAAAATGTCATCGAATACCAGAACGGGCTTACCGGACTCCACGTATTCCATGAAGTTGTCCATCTGTGGCTGAGTCAGCGAAGATGGCATGACAGCCAGCAGAAGGTCGAACGCTTCCGTAGGTTCGTCGCTGTCTTCTTCGGATTCGTCGTCGCCCGATTTTTCTTCGGCAAGGATTTTCATTGTCGGGTTGACGTTGATCACTTTGTACTGTTTGCGAAGTTCAGTGATAATTTCCCACTGACGTCCTCCCATGCCACCCATCACACCGGCGTCTGTTTGCAACACACCAACAGTCAGGCGATTCTTCTGGGAGACGGTTCGAACGGATCGTGTGAGTTCGTATTCGATCGGAATCCCTTTGTCGAAGAACGGGATTTCTACGTTGTCGGTCGCACTCTGAACAACAGCGCCGAGGAAGACTTCTGATTCTTCCAACTTACCATCCTGGTCATATTGCACACGCACCGGGTCGATGCCCAGAGCTCTGGCCTGCTCAGCTTCTTCGCTGAAAGGCGCCACTTCGATTTGGCGATGTACGATCCGAGATCCGGCGCGGACATCGAATTCGCGGAGTAATCCAAGAAGCTGGCGACGCGTTTCGCTGTAGTCGCGCGGTAATTCGGGGCTGACAAAAGACTGGATGACGATTTGTTGATCGTCACCAATGCTGTTAATCGTGTCCTGGGTTGCGTCTGAAAGTGAAAACAGGCTTTCCGCAGTCAGGTCCGCTCGAGCAGGCCATAGATTGGCCAGCACCAGTACACTCACAAATGTCACGCCCAGACAAACCGCTCGGATGCCGTATTGCAGGCCGTTTCCGACGTTGCTGGATGCCGCCCATTGTCGTTTCGAGATTGCCACCAGATTGAGATAGAGGGCAAAGATGGTGAGGAAGACGAAGTAGCAAATGCTGGAAAACGGAATCACTCCACGACCGAAATCATCCAGCTGGCTTTGAAGGCTGAGTTCTTCGAACGCCGACCGCAGCGTGTAATGCGGTCCGGCAAATCCAATTGCTCCCAGCAGCCATTCCACAGCGGCGTAGGCTTTTCCGATAAAGACTGGAACACAGCAAAACACGACTCCCAGAACAAACGCAACCGTGGCGTTGCTTGTGAGAGACGAAGCCAGCATTCCAACCGCCAGCAACGCGGCTCCGGACAGCCAATAGCCAAAGTACGTGCTGATCACCTGTCCGGTGTCGGGCGTGCCGAGATAAGACAGCAGCACCACGTTGACCAGCGAAAACAGAATGCTGACCGTATAAACGCCCAGCACAGCCAGGTACTTGCCAGCAAGGATTTCAACATCGGTGGCTGGCAGAGTGAACAGCAATTCATCAGTGCCCAGCTTTCGCTCGTCCGACCATGTTGTCATGGTGATCGCCGGAATCAGGAACAGCAGCAGCATGGGAAACCACTGGCTTAACTGGTCGAGATTCGCCTGATTGGCGGCGAAAAACTGGCTGCCGGTAAACGCCATCACCGACGCTGCGACACAGAAC
>CAYZYB010000324.1:0-5969 GCA_964481505.1 uncultured Planctomycetaceae bacterium
AGTCCCATGCCTCCTCGCCAAACTCGGCATCTTGTAAAAGAGGGCGGCCCTGTAACAATGTACACAGCAGATCGCCGCAGTGTTAGGCTTTCGAAGAAGAACGCAAGCCCCCGATGCGCTGCGCAACTTTTCTACGGTAATGGAACAGAGTCCACCAAAAGGCGGCGACGTAAAGCATCGACTTCGTCGTGGCCGAATCAACCATGCATCGCCCGACGGATGTCTTCGACGTGCTGTTCGCGAGAAAGGTTGTGGGCTCTGACAATTGCGTAGACGTGAATGATCAATCCCGGAACAACGAACATTAAGTACCCAATCGTCGTCAGTACGAAAATCAGCAATGCCGCAAACGGACGACCGAGAACCAGGTGCCCCAGTCCTGGGCAGAAAAAGGTGAGAACCGCCGCCATACCAGAAACTCCGAAGTGCATAGGATATCGTGCAATGCTATTCGCTGACCTCCGTGCAATCTTAGATGCTACTCCAGGAATCCGTAATTTTCCACACCCAGCGGCGACGTTGCCGCACATGGGTGTGGTAGCAGATTGCTGCATTTGAAACGGGTGGCCGAGGTTAGACTGAGCCCGCGAAGGAAACCCCGGGGGGTTCACTCGTGCCTTGTATGGACCGGCCACCCAACGCGCTCCCAATTCCACGCGGTTCTATTTAGTAGCCGCCAGTCGCGTCCTGATGCGATTGATTGATGGCGTCATCGGCCACCATGCGTCGCTCTTCCGTCGTTTCAATCCAATAACGCATCGCGGCCGGAAAGACGCGCAGAATGGCCTCGAATATCCTCAATGCCACAAAACTGAGGACAAGCAATAGCAAGATCGTGACCGGTGTGGCAAACGTCAGATATATCAAGGTCCAGTTCATCGCGGGTGCTGTCAAAGTGAATCGAAAGACGCTGACCACCAGCCAAATCCCAAAAGCGCCAGCGGACAGAAAGTTCAGCAACATCAACAGGTGAATCCACTTCAGCCACAGTTCCAGCCAACCAAGTGTTGCACGCAGATAGTCCCGCGTCTCAGGAACACCAGCCCTCGGAATGTCAAATCCTCGAAACAGAAAAAACGTCTTCACCGCGCGGCTGCCGCCCATCTTTCGAGAACGTGGGCGGCGCGGAGGGGAATTCGTCAGCTTGTCGGTCGGTTGCCAAACGTTTTTCGCGGGGACCGATTCATCCTGCTCCGCAAAGAAAGACTCGATCGCAACAGCAGCACCGCCATCGACTGGCCGCACGACCGCATCGCCCGGAATCCTGTCCGCTTCATACATTTCTCGAATGCGTGTCGCTGACTGTGGCTTCGACTTTCTCCCGTCCGCTTCGACGATGTACTTTGATTCATCCAACGTTAAGCCTGCCTGCTGTGTTAAGAGTTCTGGCCTGTTTCGCAACTCATTGAAGCGTATCAAACAGATCGCAGGAGAATCAAATCGTTAGAGCAGCGTAGGGTGACCACGAACTTCGCGTACATTCGCCTGCTGGACGAAAATCTGAGCGATTACCTCACGTTTTTATTCAACTGCAATCGGCTGACGGAACTGCCGACATGGGGGCCTTCAACAGAGATTCAGAGACAACCTGTTGCCGTTTTGCGAGTCGAGATGCCGCCATTCTTCGGCTGTTGATCAATTTTGCTTTCGCCTACCGTTCGTTCTTTGCCATACTATTGTCTCGCGGGTCAGACCTTTCCATGTAGCGATTGTTGCATGGAATGGTCGCGCGAGTGGTGCTGGCCAGCCTAACCAGACTCGGCCAGCATCACTTTTCATACACTCACACACGACGTCCGCCTGAATTTCAGGGGATGAGATCCCCCGGTTCTTTAATGCGGCTCCTTTCCTGGCTCGTTCCCGCATAGAATTCGTGAACGCGGACTAACCGCGAACATTCCCGCCGAAAATGGGTCAGGTTTTCTCTATTTCCACGGTCTCACATCCTTTGCATTGCAATTGCGCCAATGCTGAAGAGATAACCCTGCTTGACAGGTGCTGAGGTGGAAGCGTTCCGAATGCTGGCTGCAAAACACATCAGCATTAGTTGGGGAAATCAAACCCCGAAACCGAACTTCATCACAAGTTTCGAGATAGTCATCTAACGATAGTTGCAAGATTAAAAGTGGCGTCTGAGTTTTCAAGCATTGAAGAAAAAATTCCGTTGGCAATGCGTGCCGATCAGTTTGAGCTGCGCCGATTGCTGCGTTCAATTCGAAACGCTCAGAAAAACAAGAAGCCTTTCGATCGGAATCTTGGCAAGCTCAATTCGATTCTGGAACGTTCGGTGAAGGTGCGCGAACGTCGGGCCGCCGCGACTCCGAAAGTCACCTTTCCGCCAGACCTGCCCGTGGTTGCTCGCCGTGATGAAATCGCCGACGCGATTCGCGACAATCAGGTGATCGTCGTTTGCGGTGAAACGGGTTCCGGAAAATCGACGCAGCTGCCAAAGATCGCACTGGAGCTTGGGCGAGGAGTCGGTGGCGTTATCGGTCACACTCAACCAAGACGAATCGCTGCGAGATCGATCGCGACGCGGTTATCAGAAGAACTAAAGTGTGAGCTCGGGAAACAGGTCGGCTATAGCATTCGATTCAATAACGCTTCCGGCCCTGAGACGCTGATTCGGCTGATGACCGACGGTATCATGCTGGCGGAAACGCAAACCGATCGCTTTCTGGATCAGTACGACACCATCATCATCGATGAAGCTCACGAGCGATCGTTGAACATCGATTTCCTGCTGGGCTACCTCAAACGTCTGCTACCGAAACGCAAAGACCTGCGGCTGATCATCACTTCGGCCACCATTGATGCCGATCGCTTTGCAGATCACTTCAGCACTGACGGAAATCCGGCTCCCGTTTTGCTGGTCGAAGGGCGAACCTATCCGGTTGAAATTCGCTACCAGCCGACAAACGACGATCCCGACGATGACAGGGCGGCGCCAAATTCGTCACAAAGCAAAAAATCGGGCTTCAAAAGATCGCGAGATGACCGTGACTGGATGGATGGTGTCAGCGACGCGATTGAAGAACTCGCGATGATCGACAATGGGCACATCCTGGTCTTCCTGCCCACAGAACGCGATATTCGTGAAGTCGACAAACGCCTTGGCGGCCAGCGATATCCGGGCGATTCGCCCAAAACGCCGACGCAGGTGGTGCCGCTGTTTGGACGACTTTCGATGGCCGACCAGGCAAAAGTCTTTCAACCGTATCAGCATCGCCGCATCGTGCTGGCCACCAACGTTGCCGAATCCTCCCTGACCGTTCCCGGCATTCGCTACGTCGTCGATACCGGAACCGCTCGCATCAGCCGCTACTCCGCTCGATCGCGCATGCAACGACTACCGATCGAAGCTGTTTCGCAGGCATCGGCTCGTCAGCGTGCCGGACGATGTGGTCGAGTTGGGCCAGGCATTTGCGTTCGACTTTACAGCGAAGAAGACTTCGATGGCCGCGAAGCATTTACGGCTCCCGAAATCCAACGCACAAACCTTGCAGCCGTTATCCTGCGGACGATGAATCTGAAGCTTGGCCGACTCGACGAATTTCCATTTCTCGATCCGCCACGACCGACAACTGTAAGAGAAGGCTACAAGACGCTGGAAGAACTCGGGGCGATCGAACTGCGACAGCAAAATGCCAACAGTAACAAACTACACGGCGCGGATTCACGGGATGACTATGTGCTGACGAAAACGGGGCGACAGATGGCGCGATTGCCGGTGGATCCGAGAATCAGCCGCATGATCCTGGCGGCGATCGATGAACATGCCGCACCAGAGGTCATGGTGATTGCTTCGGCGCTGGAAGCACAGGATCCACGTGATCGCCCGATGGAAAAACAACAGGCGGCAGACGAAGCGCACAAACAGTTCCTTCACGAAGACAGCGATTTTTTAACGCTACTAAACCTGTGGGACGCATGGCACAAAAACAAAAAGAAACTGTCCGGCAGCCAGCTTCGAAAATGGTGCAAGCAGAATTTTCTGTCATGGATGCGGATGCGAGAATGGGTGGACGTCCATCGACAGTTAAAAGAATTGCTCGCCAGCAGCGGTGACAAAGAAATCGAACGAGCGGCCAAGCTGCATCCCGTCCGCGATCGAAAAAACGACTTCCCGGCAATTCATCGTTCTCTGATGACGGGTCTGCTGGCGAATCTGGCCTACAAGTCGTCAGAACGCGAATACACGGGAGCCGGCGGAAACAAACTGGCACTATGGCCCGGTTCGTCGCTATCTGGCAAAGCACCGAAGTGGTTTGTGGCAGCGGAACTGATCGAAACTTCTCAGCGTTTTGGACGCACGGTGGCCCGTATTCAGCCGGAATGGGTCGAACGGCTGGCCGATCATCTGGTGAAACGCGAATACTCGGAACCGCACTGGGATTCCAAAGCGGGCAACGTGATGTGCTTCGAAAAAGTTTCGCTGTGGGGTCTTCCGATCGTCCCGCGACGCAAAGCGAAGTACGCCAAAGTCGATTCCGCGAAGTCGCGTGAACTGCTGATTCAGTTTGGCCTGGTCGAACTGGCGCTGCTGTATGGCAAGACAGAAGGCGAACGCGAATCTGACTATGACGAAGAAGAAAACATGCTTCGTGGAGGGCAGCGGTCGCGAATTACGCCGGGGCTGAAGACTCGGCCCGATCCTTCTTCGTCCGCCTTTCGTTCTGAAGATGTTTCCAAAAAGAAAGGCTGGGGCAAAGACTTTCCGTTTCTGCAATACAACGTCGACGTGCTGGATCAGGTCAAGAACCTGCAGGCCAGAACGCGCCGGCACGACCTGCTGCCGACAGAAGACGTGCTGTTCGATCTTTATGACCAACAGATCCCGGCGGACATTGCTGACCGAGACCAATTGCGGCGGTGGTACCAGCGGACCCGCAAAACGAATCCAGGTGTACTTCAGTTTGATGTCAATTTTTTCACCAGCGAAGAACAACGCGACGAAGGCAACGCTGACTTTCCCGGCAGCATCGCGATGGGATCGCTAAAACTAAAACTCAGCTATCAACTCGACCCCGGCCGCGAGGCCGACGGTGTGACGATCACGGTCCCGGTCGAAGGGCTGTCTCAGCTGGACCAAAACCGACTCACCTGGCTGGTACCGGGATTGATCGGACAAAAAGTGACCGAACTCATTCGTTCACTGCCCAAAGACCTTCGCCGTAACTTTGTGCCCGCTCCCGATACGGCAAAACAAGTGCTGAACGAACTGGAATTCGGCAAAGGAAATTTACTTTCCGTCGTCGCGGAAGAACTGAGTCGCCTTTCGGGAGAAAACGTGCGGCCGGAATCGTTCAACCAGGCAGCACTCACCGATCACCTGCGCGTTAACGTCCGAGTCGTTGACAGCGCTGGCCGGCAGATTGCAGAAAATCGAGAAATCGACCAACTGCGTCAGGCGGTGCTCAAGAAAACTCGATCCGAAGCCACCAAAGTCGGCCCATCACCGGAAGAACAACAGTGGCACCGCAAAGGATTTAAGGCGTGGGACTTCAATGACGTTCCGGAGAGCATTTCGATCGAACGTGCAGGAATGAAGATCAAGTCGTTTCCTGCGATTCGCGACGACGCGACATCGGTTTCGCTCACACTATGCCAAACCGCTGCAGAAGCAAATGCTGTTCTTCGCCGCGGACTAAGACGATTGATATTAATCATCGACGAACAACGCGTCTGTCGCCAGGTCGAACACTTACCCTGCCTGAATCAGCTTCGCATGAAAGCCGCTTCGATCCGCGACCTGGACGTTGCATCTCAACTGCAGCTTTTGATGGTGGAACGAGCCTATCTTTCGCCGAAAGAAACGCCACGGACGAAAGCCGAATTCGACGCGTTTGTGGTTGACGGTCGCAAACGCATCGGTGGCGTTGTGCAGGAGTTCGAACAATTTTTGCCAGGGCTGCTGACTCACTACAAAGAAACTCGCCGCATCCTGGACAGCACCAGCGGCCCAGGCT
>CAYZYB010000325.1:0-5958 GCA_964481505.1 uncultured Planctomycetaceae bacterium
ACTCAGTACAGTCCGCATCCCGCCGTCGTTGCCGCCGCGCTGTATGTGCAGGCAAAACGGTACAAAGACCGAATTCGCGAAATCGAGATGCTGTCACAACTGCGCCAGAGTCTGAAAAATGACTATCGCTGGCCTGCATGGCGGGCAGCTCTTAAACTCCGAATCGACGAACTGGAATCACTTGATCCAGATGTAGTTCGAGAAAAAGCCAACAACGTTCTGCAACGACTCACGGACGAGTTCGGTGATCTGGAATTACGTCGTTATAGATCGACATACGGAAGACATGGCGCTGCGATGCAGTTCGCTATTAATAAGGTGCGGGCTGCGAAGACAGTGCCCGAAGTGGACGGAATCAAAGACGTTGCCGGCAAGCTGTTTCGATTCAGTGACTACCGAGGCAAAGTGATCGTGTTGAATTTCTGTCATCTCAGGAACTACTCTCAGGCCATCATCGACGACAGAAAACTGATGCAGGAACTAGACGGTATCCCCTTTCATCTTGTCACGGTCATCACAGGAGACCCAGATGCAGAACTGATCGATCCTCCCGACGGCGCCATTGGCAGCGTGATTCAGGAAGGCTATTGGGGGCAATTCCGCCTGTCGTGGGGCATCACCAGCTTTCCACGATTCTACGTCATCAACAAAGACGGAATTCTGCAGCCCGGCCTTATGAGGCATATGCAAAACGCCAACAGTGTTATACAGACTATCCGAAAACTCTGATCGTTCTTTCAGGTTTTGACGCAAACTGAGAGCCAACATTTGGTGACGGCTGCCTGACATCCAGAGTGTTTAGTTACCACGTTGGTGAAACGTTTGGAGCTGTTTCGTAAGCTCCATGAACGCTTCTAATACCTAACGACAGCCTTTCCGTTCCGAAAACACGCTCGCTACGATCAGTTCAACTTGAAGGACAGTCGTGTCTATCGTTGACTGGTTTCGCGCGATTCGAATCAGGCGATCTGTCTTAGATTGATACGAATTTCACATGCATTCGTATCAATTGGCATCAAAATCATGCCACCGCATGGTGACGACGGCGGGGACAATCACCAACGTAGTTCTACTGTAAACACAGGAGAAAAACACAACATAGAGCATTAAAAATTCTTCTTTAGCACAGCACTGACGTACAATTATGTAGCGGAATAGAATCGCAACCGTGTCCGCAAGCTCACGATACTGCTGTGTGAAAGTGATGATGTTATGACAAATGAACCGTGGTCTTCGAACCCTCGTATTCCGGTAATTGTTCTTGCTTGTTTTGGGATCTTCTGGCTCCTGTTTGGTCGAGGCTGTGGCTCGCAACAACAAAACGTGGCTGACCAGCCGCCGAAGGAAGGCAACACTTCCCTAACATCACCAGACGTTCCAATAGTCGACACTCTTCCTCAGCTATTGACGTTGCTGGAAAACGACGATGCCGCGAAGCGATCAAAAGCCGCAGCAGAAATCGGCGCAATGGGAAGCGAAGCTTCATCTGCCATCGATGCACTAACAGCAAAGTTGTCTGACGCAGATGCAGGCGTCCGCGCGGCAGCTGCCACGGCTTTGGGACAAATTGATGCGAAGGGCATCTCCCTGAACGCTGTGGCCAAAGCCGCGCAACTGGAAACCGACGCAACAAGTCGGAACGCCCTGTGGTTGGCTGCTGCAGGATTTCCAGCCGCGGCAACAGCGGCACAAATCGAAAAGCAGCCGGAAATTGTCAACATGCTGATTTCCGGGCTGCGCGGCAGTGACGCCAATGCGCAGGCAGCAATCACAAAGTCTCTGAACGAGACGGAACTGACAAATGAGCAACGATCGCTGGCAGCGCTCTATCAGGTTGTCGGTATTAACGGCGACACCAACGCAGATACTCGCGCCACTGCAAGATCTTTTCTGGACAAACAACCAACGATTGCTGTCCAGCAACTGATCGGCGAAATCAATGATGAAACATCCCCGGAATCCGTTCGCAACGAATCTGCTGAGTTACTCGCGCAATTAGTGGATGCCGTACCGGAAGCAGATCGCGAAGCTGTCAACTCGTCTCTGAAGACACTGCAGTTCAGCGCCATCACAAACACCGATAGCCGTGCCCCGCTGGGACTGATGATGGCTGCCGAAAACGTTGAACATCCGGAACTTCCAGCCACACTATTGGATGTCGTCACCAACCAAACTCAACCAGCTTCGGTACGAATCCAGGCCGCCGAGTTGATCGGCAAGAGCGATTCACCAGAAGTCGCCCAACGATTGACAGCGGCACTCAGTCCACCTGAAGCATCAGACACCACAAAACCGTCGGCTGAAGATCAAACAAAGCTGCAACTCGCTCTATTAAAGTCGCTGCAGCGGCAGGGATCTGCAACAACGGAAGTCACTGATTCGATTGCAAAATTCGCCA
The DNA here is from genome assembly GCA_964481505.1 of uncultured Planctomycetaceae bacterium. GTDB lineage: Bacteria > Planctomycetota > Planctomycetia > Planctomycetales > Planctomycetaceae > Fuerstiella. Next base: position 2,399 of record CAYZYB010000325.1, read on the forward strand.
ACGCTGGTTCGCTGACACCCGAAGTTCAGGCCGCTTCACTGAACGCGCTGATGTCAGTAGCTCCAAATTCAGAAGGTGCCACAACAGCGGTGCAGTCAGCATTGTCGTCCGACAACGAAACTGTTCGTAAAGCGGCGATCAAGGCGGCTCATTTGCAGAGTAGTGATCGCCTTAAGATCCTCGCGCCGGCGTTGGCTGCTATCGCGGCTTCTGGTCGAATGGCTGATCAGTCTGAAGCACTTGAGCTGCTCGGAAAAATTCCTGAAGCCGCTGCGCCTTTCGTTGGAAAAATCGCGACAGCACTTAGTGAAGACAACGATCCCAAAATTCAAACCCAGGCAATGGGACTGCTGAGTTCGATGGGGGCGAACCTGAAGAATCTTCCGGAAGATCAATCATCGCAGTTGCTGGCAGGTGTGAGCTCCGGCTTGAATTCCGACAACCCCACTATGAAAGCTCAGGCAGCTGGCCTGTTGGCCACATCCGGTTTGCTGCAGCAGAACGGTACCGCTCGAGACAGCGCCGTAAACGCTCTCGCCGATAACCTTGACGACAATGATTCGACCGCTCGAATCGCCGCGCTGAAAGCTCTGGCAGCCGCAGGAAAAGTTCCTGAAACGGCACAGAAGTCGTTGTCCGAAGTACTGAGCAAAACCGCCGATGCAAAGGAAGCGAAGCTCGCCATGTCAGCTCTGGCGGAAAACACCGCTTCAGCAGATCAGCTCCGGCAACAGGTCGTCGCAGTCTTGAAAAACGACAAACTCGTCAATAGTGCGGACGACATCGTCAGTCCGTTGGGTGACAAACAGGTCGGCGTACTTATGAAAGTCGCGAACGCCGATGATCCATCTTCCAGCAACATGGCACTCGGATTGATGTCAAAGCTCTCAGGCACAGACGCAGGAAAGTCCCAGCTTCAGAAGGCGCAAAAATCCGATGATCCTGAAACTCGAACAATCGCCAGCCTGATGTTGGGAAGCGTTCCTGACGATGCATCCAAGGATGAAGTCGTTGAGACTCTGGCTTCTGCGCTTTCAATGCCTGGCCTGGCCAAAGAGACGAAGGCACTCGCCGCAAAACTCGGTGACGATGCCATCGGCCCGCTGACTTCCATTGCCAGCGACGACAAAATATCGAATGAAGCTCGCGCGAAAGCGCTCGAAATGCTGTCAGCGTCGGCCGCCAAAAGCAACGATCCAGCAGTCGCATCGGCAGCGCTCACCAATGTAATGAAAGCGGATTCAGGCAGCGTCGGCACAGAAGCCGCAATCTCACTGGCAACTGTTGATCCAAAGTCAAAGGCCGCCGTCGAACGACTGGCGGCAGATATCAGCAAGCAGATTCCCGGAGTCGATCCAAAAGAAATCGTAGCCGCTCTGGAACACATGGCAGACAGCGGCAACGGCGACGCGATCGCCACATTGGGAAGCGTGATCACCAACAACAAGCTTCCCGCCGAAGTTAAGCAGAAAGCTTTTGCTGCGATCATGTCGCAGGATCACAACACGGACCCGGTAAAAGCTGTTCTGACCGACCTGGCAAAAGACCTCGCCGGAAGTCAGGGCACAGAAGCCGCGATGGCCCTCGCGAAGGTTGATCCAAAGTCCTCTGCTGCCACGAATCGCCTGGCTGCTGCGTTGGAAGACAAAGACAACAAAGTCGACGCCAAGAAAATCTTCAAAGCGCTAAGTAGCTCGGCCGATGGAGGCAACAAGAACGCCATCGATGCACTGGCAAGTGTGGTGTCCAGCGAAAAAACGTCACCAAAAATGCGAAACCAGGCACTCGACGCGATCAGCAACAGTGACTCGAATGCGCCGGACATCGTCAGGACGCTGGAACAAATCGCGAAAAACGGCAATGGACCTGCAGCGACGAAAGCTGCGATCGCACTCGCCCAGCGTGACCCAAAATCCACCATTGCGGCCACACAACTAAGCAAGGCAGCTGCCAGCGAAAAACCCGGTGTTCCCGCCGCCTCCCTACTCTCCGCGTTGAAGGAAATGTCGATTGTTGGCAACAGCAACGCACCAGCCGCTATCGCCAAGCTCGCCGAAAACGGCCAGCACTCTGAGAAGGCGATCGGACTTCTTTCTCAACTTGGCGATTCGGGAACAACCGAATTGGCTGCACTCGCGCTATCAGATAACGCTGCTCCGGCTGCTCGAGAAAAAGCTTTCGCAGCACTCACGCAAAATGGCAAACTGACAGCTGCAAAGTCGGAAGCCCTGAAACAGATCGCCAGTACCGACAAAGGTACCATCGGCGATCAGGCAACGCTCGCCCTCGTCAAATCCGGTGTCGCCGAACCAAAGATGCTGGAACGTTTGATGTCTGCTGAAGGAGTACCACAGAAGGAGGCTCTAGCCGCCATCAAAGCACTCGGAGCTAAGGCTGAGGACGCATTGCCAATGCTGACGAAACTTGCCAATGACAACCCGGCCAGCAAAGAAATTCAGGAAGCCATCGCAGCTGTCGCGCCGAAAGGCAGCAACATGAAGGAACTCACAAAGACCCTCGCCAGCAACGATGCCGACGCAACATCGCAGTCGCCACAAAAACAACTGACAAGTCAAACTCCAGCCACAAAATCCACTCCTGACAAAACGGCATTACCAGCAAAGATGCCCGCGACTGCTCCAGTGGCCACAGCAGGTGAACAGAAAAATAACGCATCAGCAGCCAGTGGCGCCATATCCGGCAATACGGCAACCGTCGCAGTGGAGCCGCCAATCGACAAGGCGGAACCCATGGCCAATTCATCTGTCCAAACACCAACAACTGAGATTGTGATCGATGCCTCACCTAACACGACAAACGTAGTAACCATCGACCAACATGTCATCGCCACTAACCCGGTTCCACTTTCGAGCTGCCCATCAGCAACGTATTGCGTACCGGTACAATGTTGCCACACAACGCAGTGTCAAATAGTCGGATGCGCGACGTCGTGTTCCCAAAAGTGTTCAAACAGTACGTGCCAAAGTCGGCAATCACGATGCCGCGTTAAACGGTGTCGGTGCCGCAGTTGCAGGCGCTGTCGATAACACGGCCATTGCTATCGCAGAATTTCGAACAGATTGCTGAAACTGTCAGTCCAAAGCACTCGCCGCGGCTGTTCGGGCACTACATTCCTGAATGCCGCACCGTCTTCCAACGTTGACGCGGCCTTCGAAAGCAGAATCCATTCGCTGCTTGGGTCCACTGGAGGATTCACTTCAGGAGTCTGAATGGCGATCGAATGCAGCCCGTGGACATCGGCAACGCCTTCGACAACCGGCCGCAGATCGAAGTACAGATTAGAAATATGAACTGCAATCATCGCGCCGTCTGCGAGATGTTTCAGATAGATGTCGAAAGCTTCGCGCGTCAGCAGATGTGCTGGCACGGCGTCACCGGAAAAGGCATCCAGGACCAACAAGTCGAATTGCTGTGGCGGCTCGGTAGCCAGTGAAATGCGTGCGTCGCCTGGAACGATTTCTACCGTCGCAGGCGTGCTCTTGAGAAACGAAAAATGAGTTTGAGCCTTGTCGATAACGTCATCGTTGATCTCGTAGAAT
>CAYZYB010000326.1:0-5955 GCA_964481505.1 uncultured Planctomycetaceae bacterium
GGGCTGTGGACCGTCGGCAACGTCGCGAGAGACCAGGTCCGCACCCTGACAGTGCTGCTCACAGTAGACGAATCGGTCACAATATCGTCGCTTACAAATCGAGCGACACTGAATTCCGTGAACGAAATCGACAACTTCCCGGGCGACGACAGTGACACCACGGTGACTGCCATCGACCGCGTCGTTGACCTCGTCGTAGTGAAGAATGATACCGTAGACCCGGTTCGTTCGCCTGACATCATTGAGTACGAAATCATCGTCACCAACAACGGGCCGTCATCTGCGACGAACGTAGTCGTAACAGATGTACTGTCGCCTCAGGTGACGTTTGGTTCAGTCTCACAAACGCAGGGGACATCACTGAATGCGAACGGACTGGTTATAAGCAACATTGGATCGCTCGCTTCAGGTGCCTCAGCCACGATAACGTTGATCGTCAATGCTGACATTCCTGATGGCGGCACCGTCACGAACATCGTGATGGCAGAAGCAGATGAAATCGACGATCCGGTTATGGACACAGAACCGACAGTGGTTCTGCCCGGCTTCGGTGCAATCTCCGGTGTTGTTTACGAAGACTTAAACGACAACGGCCTTCAGAGCCCCAACGAACCCGGCATCCCAGGAACGCTGATGATCCTGTTCGGTGTTGAAAACGGCACGGGCGCATCTGTCGTTCGTCGGCTTCGCACCGATATCAACGGAGCCTACGAGTTCAACGAACTCGCGCCGGGAACGTACAACGTGGTTGAAATTCAACCGGGCATCTTTACAGAAGGCCAGGAAAGCATTGAAGGCGTCGTGCTCGGCAACTCCAGACAGACCGACATCATTGCCAACATCCCACTCGCTGCACAGGAACTGCAACCACTTAGAAACTTTGGGGAAGGTGTACGCGACGAGTCGAAGCGTGACTTCCTGGCATCGAATCAGGTTGTTGGCCAGGTGATTGAACCAACATTGCCACTGCAGGTATCCGGCACCGGATCGCTAAGCGGTGTTGTCGCCGTCGACAATAATGGCAACGGCATCTTCGATGCAGGAGACACCGGTATTCCATCAGCCACGGTGACGTTGACCGGAACAGACAGTTCCGGAAACTCAGTCGTAATCACTCAGGCGACAGACGTAGATGGCACCTATTCGTTCGACGGCCTGCCTGCTGGAAATTACAGCATCATCGAATCTCAGCCGGAAGCTTTTGCTGACGGTCCGGAACAGTCGCCAACAACCGGGAACGTCATTCCGGATTCGGTGCTCGATGATCTGTTTGGACTAATCGCACTGCCGGATTCTGCTGTCGGCAGCGGGTTCAACTTCCTGGAACGCGACGGCAATAGCGTTGTGGTCTCTGGAAATCAGGCTCCCGTACTTGCCGCTCAATCTGTCGAATCAAGCTCTCAGCCCGTACTGACGTGGCAACCAGTTGCAGGAGCAGTAGCCTACGATGTCTGGATCAACCAAATCGATGGAGGCGTTGGACTTGTCTATCGCAACGAGAGTGTCAGCGGAACATCGCTGAAAGTTCCAGTGGATTTGCTGGCGGGTGAACATATGCTTTGGGTTCGAGCGATTCGAGCTGACGGCACACCTGGGCCATGGAGTTCTCCACAGGAAATGAGGATCTCTCCTGCTCCGGACATGCTGTTCCCGAATTCTACGATAGCCGACACAACTCCAACATTCGATTTCTCTGACGTTGCTGGTGCTGATTCTTACGACCTCATAGTGCAGGATACGAGTGGCAACGAAGTGATTAACGTTCAGGAGTTGTCGTCTTCAATTTACACCAGTATCACTGCGTTGCCAGTTGGCGACTATCGAGCGTTCACGCGAGCTCGCACGAATGGTATTGCCGGCATCTGGTCGGAAGGAACCGAATTCTCTATCAGCGGAGCACCTCAACTGGTCAACCCTGAGTCCGCTTCGACTCTGGCTCCGGTGCTGCTGGAATGGTCAGATATTGGCGCCGCGGAATACGAAGTGTGGGTCAACGAAATCACTGATGGAAGCGTTCGCGTTGTTTCAGTTCAGCGAGTTACGGGCACCGCGATGTTGCTGGCTGACCAGCCTGCCGGGAACTATCGGTTCTGGGTTCGCGGCTATGATGCAGATGGCCAGCCAACGAGTTGGAGTTCACCGGAATCGTTCAGTCTGTCATCGAATGCGACGATCGTTTCTCCATCCGGCAATATCTCCGGAAACAATCCGACGATCACGTGGAATCCGGTTGCAGGAGCCACTCATTACGATGTTTGGGTGTCTGACAGCAACGGCGTCTTCGCCAGAGAAACGATGGCAATCGGCACTCAACACACGTTCAGCCAGACGTTCCCGGACGGTGGATATCGTGTCTGGGTCAAGCCAGTTGGCCTGAACGGAAACGGGACGTGGTCAACAGTCAGCAGATTTACCATCGGCGGACTTGAGACACCGACAATCGAAAACCCTGGTGGCAGCACCAGTGATCGTACGCCGACGATTCAATGGAACGGAGTCAGCGGTGCAGTCGCCTATGAATTGTGGGTCAACCACCAGGGAGTGACGAACAGGGTGATTCACGAAACTGCGTTGACTAGTAACACGTTTACTCCAAGCACGAATGTTGCTGCTGGCAACTACGTCATTTGGGTGAGAGCAATCGGAAGCAACGGCATCCAGAGCCGGTGGAGTCCTGCGGTCGAACTCACGATTACTTAGTCATTCCGGCAGAGTTTCTTTGAGCGTCGCAACGGCGACATGGAAGCGTTCATCGAATATTCGGGCTCCGTCAATTTGACGGAGCCCGTTTTTGTGCGCGAGAATGTCTCACCATCGCCCTAAAAATCAACCCTGCATTTTGATAATTCGCAACGAACTGGGCAGCGGGACAACGTCCTGGTGGGCTATGGCTTGTCCATTAGATATAATAGAACCGTAAGACACTCCCTTCACCGGACATTCAGTCCCCCGGAAATTCACGCAAAAGGCTCTTCTCGCATGAGTGCTTCTGATCCTCTCGCCAGTGCTGCTCAGGAATGGTACAAGAAGGGCACCGATGCCATGAGTCGCCAGAACTTTGACTTTGCGGTCCAGTGCTTCAGCAATTCCGTCAAGATGAAGCCGGACATTGTGTTGTTCCGGCAGACCAAACACTTGTCCTGTCGCAAAATGTACAGCGACAACGGCACCGGTGCTCGCATGGCCGGAGTGAAACTAATGGGCATTCGCGGCAAGGCGAAGAAAGCCCGGATGAAGAAAGACTGGAAGACTCTGGATCAGGTTGCTGAAGAAGGAATGGCCGTCAACCCGTGGGATGGAAGTCTGCTGGGAGATATCGGGCTAGCCGCCGCTGAACTCGGCCACGGCGAAATCGCCGTTTACGCCTACGAAAAGGCGGTCGAAGTCGAACCGGAAAACATCGATCTTCTTTCGGCGTGGGGACACGCTCTGCGCGACCGCGGCGAATATAAAAAAGCGCGAATCTGCTTCGAACGCATCTATAAACTCGATCCATCCAATGGCGAAGCCCGGTCCATGATGAGTCAGATCGATGCGGAGTCAGTGATGGATCGGGGCGGCTACGACAAAGCCGATTCGACTCGCGACGTAAAGAGCGACAACAACGAAAAAGAAGAAGTCAACGCCTACGAAGCCGACCGGCGAGCTCGCAAGGGACAGGAAAAGAAAGACGTGGCTCCGGGCGAATCCGTCGAAATGGATTTGCGAGCTGCCATTCGAAAAGATCCGGAGAGCATCGGCAACTACCAGAAGCTGGCGGACATTCTGCGAGAATCTCGTCAACTGGCCGAAGCCATAAAAGTTCTGGATCAGGCCCTGGAACGGCAACCCAACAGCGTTGGTCTGCAGGAAATTAAAGAGGACGTCGAACTTGAGCTGATGCGTGACAAGCTCTCGGAAGCAGCGGAACGGTCACGAAAATACCCGGATCGTGAAAACCTGAAAAACAAGTACGACAAACTAAAGAAGGAACTCGCCGTTCGCGAAATCGACGTCTTTGCAACACGCGTCGAGAACAATCCCAACAACGTCAAACTGCGTTTCGAACTGGCAGAACGGTACCGCAAGACGAAACAATTTAAGCTCGCCATTCCGATGCTGCAGCAGTCTGTCTCGGACGTCCGTCTTAAAGAAGACGCCTTGGTGTCACTGGGTGAGTGTTTTATGCGTTCCGGAAAAGTCGATCTTGGGCGTCGACAATTCGAAAAAGCTCTGGAAACATTGACCTGCGACACAAAGCCAGACGCATTCAAGAATGCTCATTACTTTCTCGGGCGACTCTACGAAAAAGCCGAAAAGATCGACAAAGCGGAACATCACTACAACGAAATCCTGAGTCAGGACTATGAATTCCGCGACGTCCTGAAACGCCTGGAAGACCTTCAAGGCGACGATGAATTCGCGGACTTTGATGATGAATAAATTGGATCGTTGAAATTTCAGATTTCACATCCGTTCCGTTCAACGAACAGGAATGGATACAAACGACTCACGCTTCCGCTCGCCACTTCAACAGCTAGATTCCGTGACAGACCAGCAGGGACTCTTCGACTTCGCTGACCTGCCGGAATGGGAGCAGGCTGCCGCCGAGGACATTCTTGTCGCAGAAGTTGTTTTCAACCTGCCGCTGGAAAAACCGTACACGTACAGCATTCCGGATGCTCTTCGCAGTTTGCTGAAACCGGGCATGCGAGTCAAAACATCGCTGGGCCGTGGCAATCGAAGAGTGGTCGGGTACTGCGTCAACATTCGCCAGGCAGAAAACAGTATCCGTAAACTGAAGCCTGTCGAAGAAGTGCTCGACGGAGAACCGCTGCTTGATGATGTGATGCTGAAACTCACGCGGTGGATCGCAGAACGCTATCTGTGTGGCTGGGGACAGGTTCTGGAAAGTGTCATTCCCGCAGGTGTACGACGAAAAAGCGGCACACGACTGGTACAGTCGCTGATGCTGGCGGATAACTCGGACGAACTCCTCGGCAAAGCGAAACTTCCGACTAAACAACAGGCAGTTGTTGACGTTCTCCAGAAAGCCGGCGAAGCAGTTGCGGCAACACGACTCTGCGAACTGGCCAACTGCGGTCCGGGGCCTATTAACAGCCTGCGAAAAAAGGGAATATTGACAGCCATCCGCGTGCGTTCCGAAGTCACCGGCCAAATGTTGGGGAATCACGAGCCGATCGAAGATCTCGTGTTGAACCAGCAGCAAAAGCGCACTCTGGATTCCATTGTCGATGCCGTGAAATCCGGGACACACAGCACGATGCTGCTGCACGGAGCAACCGGGAGCGGCAAAACAGAGGTCTACATTCGTGCGATTCGCGAAGTGGTCAGCTATGGTCGGCAGGCGATCGTGTTGGTGCCGGAAATCAGCCTCACACCGCAAACCATTCGCCGCTTTCGCAGCCGTTTCGATTCCGTCGCCGTTCTGCACAGCCACATGACCGACTCCGAACGCCACTGGCAATGGCAACAAATTGCCAGTGGCAACATTCAGGTCATCGTCGGCGCGCGAAGCGCCGTTTTCGCACCGACGCCGAACCTCGGAATCATCGTAATCGACGAAGAGCACGAACCAACCTTCAAACAGGACTCCACACCGCGCTATCACGCTCGCGAAGTCGCTCGCTACCGGTGTCAACAGGAAAAAATCCCGCTGCTGTTAGGATCAGCGACGCCCACACTCGAATCCTGGCTGCGCGCGACTCGCAAACAGGACGCGTTGCTGTCGATGCCGGAACGTGTGGCCGAACTGCCACTGCCACCGGTCGTAATCGTCGACACACGCAATGATCCCCGCATCAGCAAAGGCTCTTCGATTGGTCGAGCGTTGTTTACTTCCATCGGAAAAACGATTTCGGAAAAAGGACAGGTGATTCTGTTTCTCAATTTGCGAGGCTACTCACCGACAGTTTGGTGTCGGCCTGGCGGATTCGGAGTCAAAGTCCCGGTTTC
>CAYZYB010000327.1:0-5945 GCA_964481505.1 uncultured Planctomycetaceae bacterium
ACACTCCCACGGACAACCGGGCGATCACTCTGCGTCTTGTTGGCACCGCCTGTGCCAGAGATGCCGTTGGAACATCCGCCACATTAACCACAGATCGTGGCAAATATACGCGACAACTGACGGGCGGTGATGGTTATCAATGTGCGAACGAAAAGAAGCTGAAATTTGGCATTCCAGCCGGAGCCATACCGAAAGCTCTGCAGATCGACTGGCCTGACGGCTCGAAGGACACAGTGGAAGCACCGACCGCTGGGAATCTTGTTGTGATACAAGGCAGGCAGCCAATGACCGTCGGCCAATAATCGCTTTTTAGCTGAGCATGGAGCCAAGCCTTTTCACCCCGACGCCCAGTAAAAAATCGCCGCCGGATGCCAACTGCTGTAACCTGCGGTTCTCAAATAATCTGAATCTACAGATTCGAAAGACTATCTGTTCTCACAGACATCGGCCGAAAACTGCTCGACGTTGTCATCTCACTTCCCGTTCCAGCGGATCGGGTCCTGTGAGGCTGATCGTAGCCCAGTGTCACGCCAGCGCAGGTCAAGGAAAGCCGCCGTAATTGGGGCACGTATCGCATCGCGTCGGCCCCGATGTTGATACTGCCGATTCTGCCGCCGACTTGTCGCGGAACCACGAAATCTCCGACCGTCACCTGCAAAACACCTGCGAATCGTTAGTTCAGCCTTAGTTGTGGCGTGTTAGACTTGACTATGCCGATTTAAACGCTGATGATAAGGTGTTTGCTAGGCGTCTGGTAATCACGATTGTCTTCTCTTTCTTTATTGCTAGGGACAAAAAATGAAAACTTTCTTACCCGTCCGAAAGCGTGGCTTCACGCTCATTGAACTTCTTGTGGTGATTGCCATCATTGCAATCCTAATTGCTTTACTGCTGCCAGCAGTTCAGCAGGCGCGCGAAGCCGCACGTCGAACTCAGTGCAAAAACAACCTGAAGCAGATCGGACTTGCGCTACATAACTACCATGACGTCTCCGACTCGTTTCCCATCGGTGTCCAACATGCCCATAACGGCTCTAACCCGAATAACGGCTGGGGAGTCAGTTGGTATGCTGGAATTCTCCCATACGTGGAACAGGCGTCGATGTTCAACGGCTTGACTTTCAACGGAGCGCATCCTGGCTGGGTCGACAACGGCGTTGCTGCCGGAAACTTAAACGGGCAGGTCGTTGGTGGCATAACAATGACCTTTATGCTGTGTCCCTCAAGTCCGCTCGATACGATGGGCGACACGGGACGTGGATACCGGACGACACGCTCACAGTATGTTGGAGTTCTAGGTGCAACTGATGACGATCAGACGCCTCCGCGCTGGGTCAATACCCCTGCACAAAGAGGCTGCTGCAATTGTTGTGGCTCAGGGAGCATTCGGAACGGCTTCGCAGCAACAGGTGGTCCGTTTAATCGAGGACGGAGCTTTAAGATCCGTGATATTAAGGACGGAACGTCAAACACCATCCAGGTTGGTGAACAGAGTGACTTCGTTGTAGACTTAAACAATCCAGCAGCAGGAAAAACATCTCAAATTAACAGCCACCATGGGTTTCTGATGGGAACCGACAGACCTGGTTTTGACACAAACCGCAGGGCGTTTAACGTAACAACCGTCCGCTACGCACCAAATGAGCCCAAGGTTGGCATGGATGGTGTTGGGTCGAATTCAGGTGAGAATAACGGGTTTTTCTCGGCTCATCCCGGTGGTGTTCAGGTCCTGTTGGCCGATGGCTCAGCTCGGTTTATCTCGGAAAATATCGATATGCTCACGCTTCGATATCTTTGCAACCGAGCAGATCGCCAGGTGATCGGCGAATACTAAGCCATTTGGGAGTCACACGTTCAGAGCGACCAACGTCGTGTTGTCAGCGACAACACGACGTTTTTTTTGTTTCGATGTGTATTTGAGGCTTGCTCAGAAACACGATGAACTTCAATGGTGACTTCCAGTTCGTTTAATTCACTGATTTCAACATACACTTGGCAAGGACTGTGCCTGTGCCCGTGCCCGTTGGGCGCGGCGAATAGAACTGACTAGCCACTTTCGTTGGTCGCCACAAATCAATGACGCTCGTATGTTGCGTGCATCCGACCACGCCAGATTTCTACCTGTATTTCCAGAAGTAAGTGCCATGAAACGCTACGTTACATTCCTGTTTCTATTCTCGTTTGGCGTGATTTGCGTCGGTTGCGGCGGTCCAACGTCAGACCCGGTATCAGAAGCCCAACAGCAAGAAGAAAACAATAGTGCGGAGTACGAAAAAGATATGATGGGCGAAGAGTGACTCAGAGAAGTCGTGGCCTGCACATAAAACATCTCGGATACCCGATGAATCGAGTGCTCGAGTTCGCAGAAAACTGGCGGTCTTTTTCGACTCTGCCAGTTTTTTTTGCATTGCAGAATTGCTGAGACAACGCGCTATTATCAAAAGCCTCCGAATTCACAAGAACGATCCCAACCGTGGCGAAGAATCCTGAAGCAACCACCTGGTATACCAGCTCTGGCGGACGACTCGTTGTCGCTGGATTCGTGGCGGTTCTGGCTGCGGTCGGCTACTTTCTTGTCGGCACCGAAGCAGACGCCCCTGTTGGTCCACTGGCACTGCGTAGATCGGCCATCAAAGCATCGATAAAGAAACCGACGCGGCTCATTGTCTTTCCAAACCGATCTGACCCACCTGAAGCCTCAAGAAAGCTAACGGTGTATTGGGGAGACTTACCGCCTGCCATCCAAGGCAACAGCAAAGATCTCAGTTCGGTTACAAGCAACATTCATTCGGGCGACTACGCGGGTGCTGAATCCTGCAAAACTTGTCATTTGAAGAACTTTAACGCGTGGTCAGAACATCCTCATCGCTGGATGAATGCACGTGCCAACGACTCAACAGTCAACGGCGACTTTTCAGGACGGACGATTTCGTACCTTGGTGGAAAGGTGGATTTCTTTCGGGACCGTGAAAACTATCGTATGCGTCTTAGTCGTGAACACACAAGGACGTACGATGTCACGCAAACTTTGGGTTCTCGTTTCTTTCAATACTACATTGGTCGTCAGATCGACGGTCCTGAAGCCAGTGACGCCATCCAACGACATGAGGATCATGTTCTACCGCTCGGCTATTGGCTGGAGACGATGGAATGGATTCCCGTTGTTCATATCTGGGGCGACGAGCGACCGGACGGAAAGCGACTCGATCCATTCGACGCCGCGTCCTATGAGAGAGAATTCACGCCGTATGCCGAATCGTGCAATCACTGCCATACAACTTTTGCGTTGGGTGATCTGTTTTCCACTGCAAAGGCTGAACGGCTCGCATCAGAAATCCCGAGGGACCTCCATTGGTCGGCATCGGCCTACCTTAAAGACTCGCTGAAGAAACCAGCAGAATCGTATTCGAACGATGAATTTATCGATCTGCTTATGGCTCGCGACAGTCGAGAAGCACCAGAACACGCCGTGAACCTGGGGATTAGTTGCGAGGCCTGTCATCTCGGTTGCCAGGAACATGTTGACAACCCGCACAAACTCCCCCATTTTTTTCCTCGCAGCCCGCATCTCGCGATTACAAGTGCTGACGGCCCTCTGGACTACGGCCGAACGCATTCGAACGTCAATTGGGCTTGCGGGCGTTGTCACAGTGGTGCACGTCCACAACTCGCCGCGGGAATGTCGACTTGGAATTCGACTGAGTATAGTGACGCCATGCGCGGTAGTTGTTACAGCAAACTAAAGTGCATTGATTGCCACGACCCACACACTCCCATTGGACCGACATGGGTACGCTCGGCAGCAGCAGATGACGTCAGCTGCGTTCGTTGTCACCAACAATTTGGAGACCCCAAAACCACTGAGGCCCATACACACCATTCCTACGCGAGTGACGGGAGTCGATGCATGAATTGTCACATGCCACGTTTAAACGAAGGTATGCAGGACGTTGTTCGCACACACATGATCTTTTCACCCAACAATTCGAAAATGCTTGAGGCCAATCAGCCGAATGCGTGCAACCAGTGTCACACGAGTGAATCCATCGACTGGACACTCAAGAATCTGGCCGACTGGTATGACAGCGAATTTTCGGCGGACGAAATTGCCAAAAACTACAAGAATCGCGATCAGCCTGTCGCGATTGGGTGGCTCAAAAGCAACAACGAATCGGTCCGCTTAATCGCCGCGGACTCACTGTTTCGGACAGAATCAATTTGGGCCATAGATGTTCTGCTTGATGCACTGAACGATTCGTTTCTTTTGAATCGCCAGTTCGCAAGGCGTGGCCTGGAACGTTTGTTAGGCGTAAAACTTGTCGACTTTGGGTATAGATTTTACATGATGTCCGACGAACGGAAGGCTCCTATCGAGGCCATTCGCAATCACGTCAGAACAATGGACAAAGTGACTGAACAATAGAAGCCGCTGCGAAACCATTCGTATTTCTCCGCTGGCTTAATGGACGGCACGTAGGCTTATGCGACAGGCCGCATGAAGCGGCCCGTCCGGCCAGCAGTCGCCGCTAACGTTTAGACACCGAGATCGCGTTCTAGCTTTTCCAACCGATCAGTGAAATCTGCAATCAACGATTCCAGTTTGCGGATTGTCTCTGCCTGGTCAAGCACCGTTGCGCTTATTTGTTCAAGTCCTGACGTGATTATCGAATCGCTGGCAGCCGAATCGTTGCCTGCCAAGACGGAGCCTGATGCTGCGGTTTTCTTCACGACATCTTCGACAATCGCATCCGCATTTCCAATACTCATACTCTCTTTCGGTAGATAGAACGTGTGATCAACCTCGACGCCGCGGCGATCGAGTGGACCGTTGCTTTGGATGTAGCCTTTTTCCTGCAGGCTGGCGAGTTCCTGACGTAGCTGATCCTGGCTTTCGATGCGGACCATCCGACTGGCACGTGTGCGCAATTCTCCCGGCTGTTGGCGGCCTCGTAAAAGCAATTCAGCGATGATGGCGAACTGAGCTTCGCTGAAATCGAATTTGTGTCGCATGTAATGTCGATATCGCGGAGCTCGACCGCCGTCTGTGAAGACTTCGGCCACCAGCAGATCTTCGCGCATGGCGTCGAGAGCGTCCTGCACCTGAGCTTCACTGTAGTTGCCGACGGGATCTCGATTGCTTTTCTGATTGCAGCCGGTGATTGTCGATTTCAGTGTTAGCGGATATTGATCCGGCGTCGTGAACGCTTTTTCCATCAGCACGCCCACTACGCGGCGCTGGATTCTGCTGAGTTCCTTGATTTGATTCTTTGGTTCGTCGTTCATTTGATCATCCATTAAAAGTTGAGCAGAGGCTGAGTACGCATCCTGCTCTTTCGACTGCCGAAGTGGACACAATTTGTGCCCGAGACTCAAGTCGGTCGACAGATCCTGCGTAATTCTGTCAGATGTGGTTTGAATTCACTTTGCCCAGGAACTGGAAAGAAAGTGGTCCGTATGTTTTACGCGTTTCTGGCGTCGCTGCCAATTTTGGTTGTCGCCGTTTTTCTTGTTGGTCTGCGCTGGCCCGCAAGCAAAGCGATGCCTCTGTCACTCATTACAGTGATTGGGCTGGCGTTATTCGTGTGGAAGATCCCCGGCATTCAGGTGTTGGCGTTTGGGATCAAAGGCGGTCTGGTCGCGATTGATCTGCTGTACATAATTTTTGGCGCCATCCTGCTGCTGAACACGTTGCAGCACAGCGGAGCGATTGCGAAAATCCGGAACGGTTTTCAGCGCGTGTCACCCGATCGCAGAATTCAGGTCATCATCGTGGCATGGTTGTTCGGTTCGTTCATCGAAGGCGCAGCTGGGTTTGGAACACCTGCTGCGGTAGCGGTGCCGTTGCTGGTTGCTCTGGGGTTTCCTCCACTGGCGGCGGTGGTCAGCGGTGTGATCATTCAAAGCACTCCCGTTTCCTTCGGCGCACTTGGGACACCGATCCTGGTT
>CAYZYB010000328.1:0-5924 GCA_964481505.1 uncultured Planctomycetaceae bacterium
GTCCAACACTAAACCTCGACGACCTCGTCACACTGACGCGAACCTTCGGTCCAGGCGGTATGGACGGCTTCACATGCACGATCGACCCGAAAAAAGCACAGGTCGCGGCCGTTCAGGACTACGTCAAAAAGAATCAACGATCGCTGAACGCCAAAACCGCAGGGCAATTCACAAAGAATCTGGAAAACACGCTGGGACTGCAGGACGTACGAGTTCAGGGCGTGCCACAGAATTCGCGAGTTGCTGCAGTGATTGTCGAAGCGGACTACCGCATGAAAGAAATCGGTATCGGTAAACGGCAGGGACCGAAGGGAATGAAGAGTTACTTCGACCTGCTGTCCCGTTCGGAGCAACGTGGATCCGGCTCAATGGATGCACTGCGATGGTGGATGGCCGTTGGCTACGACGCCATCAACATGGCTCCCAACGGCAAGGTCTTCGAATTCAACGGAAACGCCATTCAGTGTCTGTCAGAAGATCAAATTGTCGGCAACAATGGCAATCGCCAGGGAACAGGCAAAGCGACTCGAGCGAACCTGAAGTTCGCTGACCTGTTCACAAAACACCTGCCCAAACTGGCTGCCCAGGACGTAGTCTTCGCGGATCTTGAAAACGTCTTTGACCTGGCCATGGTTTCTGCACTCATCCAGTCTCATGGAATCGGTCAACAGGTCGGCTGGAAGCCAGCAGCGTTCATCGCACGAGATGGCTACACGACTCAACCCGTTTCGGTTCCTGAAGAACTAATGACAGCCGCTCACTTCAAGGTCTACGACGGTCGCAATGTCGTTATCCAGGTCGCTGGCGGTGTGCGGATGGATGTGTCGGAAATGCTGCAGAACAAAGACAACATGAAGACAGTAGAATCGCTCACCACAGAAGCTGCCAAAGCCAGTCCAATTGGCCAGCAAAACGGTCGATGGTGGTGGGACACAGCTGCGGCGAAATAAATCTCGCAGGCGGAAACGGCGGCTGATTAGTAGCCGCCGGCTCCGGCACGAAACACGTTCGCGTCGACGCAATGATGCAATTCGAAACGAGCTAATCTTCCGCCCGGCTGCCGTCGCCACACATCTTGACGATTCGGGGATCAAACCGCGCCACGATTTCGACCAAGTCCTTCTGATCCGCCATGACCTGTTCGATATTCTTGTAGGCACCTGGAACTTCGTCAGCTCCAGCAGACAGAATCTGCACACCGCGTTTCTCAAGCGTTTTCTGAACGCTTCGGAAGTTGTACTTATCCTTCGCCTTTCGCCGCGACATCTTCCGTCCGGCACCGTGCGAAGCAGAGTGCAGGCTGGCAGCATTTCCTTTTCCGCGCACAACGAAGGCCGGATCGGCCATCGAACCCGGAATGACACCAAGCGTTCCTTTCCCGGCAGGCGTCGCTCCCTTGCGGTGTACGACAACTTCCCTGCCGTCGTGTTCTTCAAGCCACGCAAAATTATGGTGGTTTTCAATGTCCGCGATAATGCGGCCTCCCATGAGCTTTGTTACCGTCCTGTGAATCACATCGTGATTGGCCGCGGCATAGTCGCCCATCAAATTCATGGCAGCCCAGTATTCCTGGCCTTCATCTGAATTCAGATCCAGCCAGGCAAGTCGCCCAAGGTGAGCGTACTGGCGGGGCAACTTGCGTGCGGCAATCGTAGAATACGTCGAACACACAGACGCACCCGTTCCCCGACTGCCGCTATGACTCATCAGCGCAACATACTTGCCCGGTTCAAGATCCAATTCCGGCTGGCGTTCCTGAATCGTGAACACTCCGAATTCAACGAAGTGATTTCCCGATCCTGATGTGCCAAGCTGGCGACGTGCTTTGTCCTTATTTTCACGCGTCACTCGAGAAACAGTCCAGTCCTGATCCAGGACCGCATGGTCTTTCGGGCGGTCCTGTTTCGCACCCACGCCAAAAAACGTTCCATTCTCCAACGCCACGCGATGTCGTTCAAAGTTCCTGCTGAGCGATTCGACGGGAGTGTCTAGTACGGTCAGCTTCATGCGGCAGGCGATGTCAACGCCCACGGCATAAGGAATCACGGCACCTTCAACAGCAAGCACACCGCCGATCGGTAATCCGTAACCGACATGAGCATCCGGCATCAGAGCAGCACCGGTCGCTCCGGGAACGTAGCAGGCGTTTTCCATCTGCTTGTGAGCGGCTTCGTCGATGTTGTCGCCCCACGTTTGGTAGTCGATTGCGTCACAGACGACAACCTCCGCTTCGCTCAAAAGATCCGCGGCAAGCGCACCGAGCAACGCGTCGCTGACGAATAGTTGAGGATCCAGAGCCACCTGACTAATTCGTTTCTTAATCTCGCCTCGCGAATACCGTTTTTCGGCAGTCAAAGACTGCACAGCCGCAATCGCCGACTTCGCACAGTCGCGTGGCACTCCAAGTTTTTCAAGTTGTCGAGCGTTCATGGCGTGTGTCAGCAGTTAAATGGAATAGATACCCCGCCGGGGATATGACTGCGACACTGGTTAACATAAAGAGGTTCTGTTGTTTCAGCTTCCGGTCTACATTGAAGCCCTGCTATTGGCAACAAGGAACCGGACTACAAGTGCAACGTCACTGGCTCGCTGCATAGAGTACCAGGGAAGACCACTCCAAAGTAAGGGCTCGTGGTAATGAAAGTGCCAAAGGTACCCGTCTGAAATCGCTGAACGTGGCCGTTTTCAATTCGAAAATCGATCAACTCGCTCCAGGATCCACGGCCACGGCTGTTTTCATACTGGACACGAAACTGATAGTTACCATCCGGTAGCATTGGAATGTCAACTTGAGTTTCAGTGATTCCGCTCAACCGAAAGACAATATCCTGATCATCGCTTCGTGACGTCACTTCCAGTTCGTAACTGACAGCTTCCGGGTCGCTTCCCCAATATAAAAAACCTGACGATGTTCGGAGACTTCCATTAGAAACTCGCAGGTATTGGCGATCACTCCACACGGCATCATCGGCGGTGTTTGTCCGGACCCAGTATTGATACAGACCATCCGCGAGATATGGGATTTCTGTTGATTCACCAGTGATGTCTTGCAGTGAAACGACGTTTCTTCCTAACTCTTCGCTTCTAATCCAAATGTTGTAGCTCAGAGCGGCGGGCGATGCTTCCCAAGTGAGGTCGCCGGCGGGAGCAACATCACCTATTTCTCCGTCTTCAACCTGAAAAGTGATTTTGGGGGCCCATTCACTGGTACCAGCCGCAGTTTCCGTCCGAATCCAGTAGTCGTAGACTCCGGTGCCCAGTTCGGGAAGACGAAACTCAGACTCAGTGAGTCCCGAAGCTCCTAAAATTCGTTCAGTGCTTCCCCAGCTGCTGACCCAAATTTCGAAACTGACGGCTTCGGGCTCCGCGTCCCAATCGATTTTCCCAACGGATGGAGACGCCTTCAGACGGCCATGTTCCACAAGAAATGGCTTTGTGTTTCGCCACGTACCGTCACCGGAGCTGTCTTCATCCTGAACCAATAGTTCGTAAGCTCCGTCTTCAAGAAATGGAACTTCAAATGCACTGTCGGCAAGTGCTTTCGCCCCCGCGATGCGCTCACCAGTGTCGGCAGAACGAATCCATGCTTCGTACCCGAAGGCTGAGTCGCGACCATCCCATGTGAGCGTCCCGACACTCGCTTCGCTGGCGAGTGTCCCTGACTGAACGACAAAGGTCATGCGCGTATTCCAGTCGCCTTGCCCAGTGCTATCTTCACGCTGGATCCAATAATCGTAGTCGCCATCATCCATCGCTGGCAATTGGTATGACGTATCTGAAAGACTGCTGGCCCCACCAAATCTCTGCCCATCACGCGAGATCCAGACTTCGTAAGTTTCGGCACCAGCCATCGGCTGCCATGTCAAGACACCTGCCGATCCGATGAGTTTTCCGTCGCGGACTTTGATCCGCTCACGCTCACGCCACGGGCCGTCACCACCAGTGTTTTCATCCTGAACCCAGGCAAAGTAGTCCCCGTCTTCCAAGTCCTGCAGATTGAGTTCCGGAATTGAAAGACCGTCCTGACGAAACGCCAGCTGATTCGATTCCGCGTCGTTCAACCAGACTTCGTAGGACTCGGCAGAATCTTCTGCAGGCCAGGAAAACTGATCGTGGACCGCAAGGACTCCTCCAATAGAACTGCCGCAGAGGAGCGTTTTAGGCTCCAAAGACTCAACAGCAATTTGGGGAGATCGTTTTTTTCTGCGGCGAGACATAAACAAAACCAGAACAGAGGCAGCTGACTTAAGGAACAACCCCTAAGATACGGGGCACAACAATACTAATCCACAAAAACTCAGCTACGCCCGTCGACCCTCAAAACAACAAAGCTGCGGCTCCGTCACGCTGGAATATTCGTCATATTCCTAACGCCAGAGCAACAACCAGCGCGCATGAACGCAGCAGTCAAGAGCATCGAGCAATCGCGTGGGCTTGTCACAAAGAAAGGAACGTGTCATTGCGATAAGGACCGTCGCACTCGACTCGAAACAATTGGGCGATGCTGGTGAAGCAGTGCGAATTCACTATCATTCGACGGAACCCGCCCATTTTCCGGGCAACCCCGACAAAACACAGGACATTTGCCATGGCACGGCTGAGTCAGGCCGATTTGATCGACCTCAACCGAACCTTCGAAGAACGCTCACCGCAGGAACTTTTGGAGTGGACCAAAGCCACTTTCGGCAACCGCGTCGCAGCTCTTTCGTCGATGCAAAAGTCGGGCAACGCGATCTGCCATATGATGCATTCAACATCAGTCGACGTTCCCGTTCTTTTTGTTGACACGGGAGTCCTGTTTCCAGAGACACTGGAGACACGCGACCGACTGATGCAGGAGTACGGAATCAACATCCGAACACTGCACCCTGAAAAAACAATGGCCGAACAAACGACAGAAAAGGGCGTCCTCTACCTGACCCCGGAAGGACAAAAAGAATGCTGCGAACTCCGCAAATCAGCGCCTCTGGATGCCGTCGCCGGCGATTATGACGCTTTGATCGGCAGTCTACGACGTTCTGACGGTGGAGCCAGAGGAGCCTGCCCCATTCTGGCCGTTGATCTTCGCCTGAACGTGCTTCGCGTCAATCCGCTGGTCAATCTGGATGACGAACAACTCGCCGCGTACATCGACGAGCACAACGTGATCACCAATCCATTACATGATCAGGGATACACCACCATCGGCTGCAATCGATGCACAACCCCCGTGCTCCCCAATGAACCCCGACGCGCTGGACGATGGCGTCACCTTGGTCCGTGGTCCGTGTACTGTGGCATAAACCCAACAGACCTCGATCCGGAACGTTCGCCAGCTCTGGAACTTTCTCAGGACCTCGTCGATCGAATTCTCGGGCGTACCACTGACTATATGATTTAGATTTGCTGTCGCTGAGATGAATTCCTGCGCGCGTGATTCAGGACGTCGCAGCAAATGAGAAAGGATTCGGCGAGCTTCGATGCAGAGTCCCCTTCGACCGCACGAGCCCCTAGCTACACAGCACCACCAATACGGGGTGCGACAAAACCAGCACTGTCGCATTTCGAACGATCTGACGAATTGCCCCTGAGCGACGCCTTCTGTGCGTTTTCGTGAAAAACCAGGTGTTGATGGGTCGCAACATTTCCCAACACTCCGTGACATCACAAAAGCTGCGAGATCCCGGAAAGATGTGAGCTTTGCGTGTGTTTTCAGGGATTCAGGGAATGCATCCTTGCAACGCCCCCTGTTGCCGCGAGATCATACCGGTCACCGAATGACGAATTTCCGCAACTTTCCATGTGCGAATTCTTAGACGTCGGGCCGTCAGTTCTTTTCAGGGTTCCTCGGGTATGTCATCAGGCCTTTTGGCTTTTCTCGCAGCGTCAGTTGCGAGTGCGCTAACCGCGCCGCTATTCGCACGGATTGCGATTCGCTTCGGTTG
>CAYZYB010000329.1:0-5922 GCA_964481505.1 uncultured Planctomycetaceae bacterium
CGCTCCACAACTGGAATTCGACGGACTTAACGAGGTTGCAATCGTCAGGCCGTAAATTGCAACGGCCGTGAAACGCCGGATACCTGAGCAGAAGAGATTCCGCTCTGACTATTCAAACAACTCCAGGATGCTTTCCAACATTCGAAGCACAGCACGGCATTAGTAGCTTACTTCGATCCCCAATGTTCCGCCCTGAAAATAGGCCGTCTCGGTGTCGCTTCCCGCCGATCCCGGTAACGCGTTTGTGTCGGCGAGCTGTTCGCTGGCGAGTGACAAGCCGTCTGCCACAATCACCTGATAGCGACCGTAAGCATGCACGTTTTCGGTAATCGCGAAACGCGCAGTCACGCCAATTTCACCTACGAAACTGGTTCTGTCATCATTTCCCGAGGCCGGAAACACGATCGCCGGATTGACGAGTGAATTTCTAAATGCGTTGGTACTGGAGTCGTTTGCGTAGAGCCCGACTCGGCCATAGCTCCCCATAGAAAACGAACCCGAATTGAAAACCGGAGCGTCGATTCCTACTTGAGCACCGTAGAGACGATTTCGGGTTGCCCACGAAATTCTCTCGCTGGCCTGGCCTGCTCCCGAACCAACGACCAGGGTGTTCAGGGATTCGTGGAGGTTCAGAATTCGAAAGCCGGTAACGATCGTCAGGCAGTCACATCCAGTGCCCTGTCGCCACTTTAGGTTGGCTTCGAAATTCCTGAGCTGTGAATTGTAATCCGAAGTCACTCGTCGCGGGCCGGCAATATCTATCGGAGTCCGCGTTGGAAAGCGAACCGTATTACCGGTCAGTAGGTCTGACTGATTAGCCGACCAGCTGGCGAGTTCGAAAAAGCGGATGTCCAGATCGGCGTTTCCGACCGCTCGGTGAGCGATGGCCCCGACTTCAAATCCGCCTTCAGTCGCAAAGTCAAAGTTCGCAGCGTTAATGCCCTGGGATCGATTTGCTGGATTGACAACGATGGTTTGCGAATCCGGGTTAGAACGGTGCAACGCGATGAGTCCGCTGTAGACCGTTAATGCTCTGCAGTCACTCCCCAATGAACTGTTGCAACTTCTGGCGCCGAAGCAGGATTCACCGCAGCCAGCACCACACGATTCGCCAAAACCATAACCCCCGAAGTAATCGTCGAAGGTTTCGACCTGCCCGAAGACGACGTTTTCCTGAATTGCGTTGCCTTCGAAAACCTCTGTCTCTTGTGGCGCTGGCTTTGAGAGAATACTTTCGGCGGTGGGCTCCAGGACAGGTTGCAGAGTAGATGTTGATTCCTGGTGAAAGCTGCAGGGAAGACATTCGCGAACCCAGTTACCACCAGACGTGTTGTCGAACGGCAGACGTTGAGAAGCGAAGCTGGCCGAAACGATCCCGGAACTACTGCCAGCATTGTGACGGGGGCGAAAGTCGGCAACCGTTCTTTCGGTCTGTGCCCTACTCATCGGCAACGCTGTAATTTCCCAGAATGAGTCGTTGGAAAACCTGAACTCGTCCGCTTCCTGCCTGAACAGAAAACCAGCAGGTGGGACCGGAGACTGAATCACATTGTCGGTCGGCCTGGAGGTATGGTCTTCTGCCGATACAGCCAGACTTGAGATCGCCGCCCC
The DNA here is from genome assembly GCA_964481505.1 of uncultured Planctomycetaceae bacterium. Lineage (GTDB taxonomy): Bacteria > Planctomycetota > Planctomycetia > Planctomycetales > Planctomycetaceae > Fuerstiella. Next base: position 1,612 of record CAYZYB010000329.1, read on the forward strand.
GATAGCAATAAGCCGCACTAGTGTTTTGATTGGATTCATCAAGGATGCTCCGGCTTGACTCATCAATGCACGTGGATGGTGAGCCCAATTGATCGTTGTGTTGGGAAGAATTCGCACGACTGCCCGGTTCGTAAAGACCGGCTCGGTCTCTCTGGGAATCGGAACCCCATCAACCGGATCGTTGCTCAGTTTCGGAGCAATCCGAACTTCCGGTACGACACATCGGCTGATCGCGGCACAATTAGATTCAACCGTATGACTACGACGACTGCCATGATCGGCAGGCCAGGCATTGCACGAGTTATCGCTGTTACGACTACAATCCCAATGCCTCACGAAGGTTCCCAGTGCTACCAAATCGGTAGCGTCACAGAAACCGGCAGGGAGCTCGCAAACTGCCTAGATTACACCTGAGTAATGAACAGCGACACATTTCGAAATGCGTTCAAACCGCACCGCGCGAAACGGCGGGGCCTCGACGCCGCAATGCACCTTCGATTTTTTGCTGCACCTCGGGCGTCAGTTTCAGATTCATGGCCGCGGCCGTTTCCTGAATCTGCCAGTCCCTCTTTGCGCCGCACAGAGCTGACGTGATTCCCGGCTGAAGAATCGTCCACGCGAGCACCAGCTGCGCAACCGTGGCATTGACTTCGGATGCGATCAGTCGCAGGTCATCCAGAAAGTCCTGATTCTTCTGCCACTCTTCGCCCTGGAACATCGGGTATTTTGCCCGTCCGTCACCTTCTGCAAACTGATGATCGCGTGGTAGCTTGCCTGCCAGTAGCCCTTTCATGAGTGGCCAGTAAACGCAGAGCGATATCTGACGGTCCACGCACCACGGAACAATGCCTGCCATGATTTCCTGTTGCAGCATATTGAAATGCGGCTGAACGGCAGACAGCGGGCAAGCGTCATGAAAAGCCTGCAGTTGTTCGACGTCAAGGTTCGACGCGCCAGCGGTCAGAACTTTCCCTTCCGTGATCAGCTCAGCGATCGCTCCAGCAGTGTCTTCGATCGGTGTCTGCGTATCAGGAGCGTGCAGGTAGTAGAGTTCAATTCGATCCGTCCCTAAACGTTGCAACGACTCTTCGCATTCGCGACGAATGGTTTCCGGCTTTGCGTCATGCGCCTGCCCCTTGCCAACGCGGTGCAGCCCGCCTTTGGTGGCAATAACGACGTCATCACGACAGTCGCGAACAACCTCTGCAATCATCTGTTCGCTTTCGCCATTAATTCCGTAGGCGTAAGCGGTGTCCAGAAAGTTGATGCCGCTGTCAATTGCGGCTCGCAGTGTCTTCAGGCTGTCTTTCTGATTAGCGTCCAGCGTCGTCATGCCGGTAATTGGCCAGCAACCCATCGCGACAGCAGAAATATGAATGTCGGAATTTCCAAGCTGTCGTCGCGAAGTCATACTGAGCAGTCGCCTTTTCGAAAGGGCTGTCGTGGAAGATACTATTCGGCCAGTCCGTACTTCTTCATCTTACTGTAAAACGTGCTGCGAGGCATACTCAACGCTCGCGCCGCTTTCGCTTTGTTGCCGGCGGCTGAATGCAGAGCGGCCTGCATTTGCTGTTTTTCAGCGACAGCACCGCGGCGCTGTGTTATCGATTGTTTTGCAGGACGGTTGTCAGAGCTCTCTGAATCACTGGCAGAAAAATCATAGGCGGGCCAGGATTCGCTTTGGGTTTCACTGCTGTCTGCCACGATCGGAATCGCGTTCACGCTGATTTCTGTTGGCAGATCCTTCAGTGTAATCGTATCGCTGTCCGCCAAGACCACCGCTCGTTCGATGACGTTTTCAAGTTCGCGGATATTGCCCGGCCAGCCATGCTGTTCAATGGCCGCCAGTGCTTCCGGTTCGATCTGGCGGATTCGCTTGTCTGTTTTTTGAACGGTCCGGTTCAGAAAGAAGAACACCAGTTCGATAAGGTCTTCGCGGCGTTCACGCAGAGGTGGCAGAGTGACGCTGACAACATTCAGGCGATAGTACAGATCTTCGCGAAACTCCCCGCTCGCGATCATCGCTTCGAGGTCTCGGTTCGTTGCCGCGATGAGTCTCACGTCGATTTTGACGGTCTTGTTTGTACCGACGGGCTCGAAGCATCGTTCCTGCAGAACCCGCAGGAGTTTTACCTGAGTCTCCAGATTGATGTCGCCAATTTCGTCAAGAAACAAGGTCCCGCCGTCAGCCGCCTGAAACCGACCTTCCTTGTCCGACTTTGCCCCGGTGAACGCCCCACGAACATGACCAAACAGCTCGCTCTCAAGTAACGACGGCGCCAATGCCGCGCAGTTCACACTCACCAGTGCCTTTTCCGCGCGGTCACTGTTGCGATGCACAACACGGGCCAGGAGCTCTTTACCGGTTCCACTCTCTCCACGAATCAGGACCGTGGCCGTACTGGTCGCGGCTTTCCGTGCTGTTTCGAGTACGTTTATGATACCGGGACTCTTGCCACGAATTTCTCCACGATCCAGACCAAGATCTGCCTCGTCGGTATCTGTTCCGCCAGCCGCTTCCTGTAACGCCGTTAACTCCGTTCGCAAAATCGAAAGCTGCCTTTGCTGCTCGGCAATTCGATCGACCTTAACTTTCAGTTCCGAATTCAACTGCGCGAGGTTTTGGTTCGCTCGCGAACTGTGCAACGCCAGCACGGTCATCTGTCCAATGGCCTGCAGAAAAGCGCTGTCTTCAGGTGTGTAGGCAACTCCATTGGTTCGTTTGCTAAGCAGAATCAGTCCGTCCACACCCTGATCGCCTCGCAGAAAACAGACCAGTTCGGCAGATTGTTCACGCAACAGTTTTTGTGCCTGAGATTCCTCATCACCGGGCCGCAATACTGAGCGACGAATCACGATCTCCGATGATTCTGCCTCAGTCAGCAATTCCGCAGGAAGGCTTACCGGAGCGGTCGAAGTGACGTCGGCACCAATAAGTCTCAGTGTGCCCGACGCTTCGCGCACAAACATTGCGGACGACGAAGCATCCATCACATCACGACAGGTCGCCAGTGTGATTTCCGCCAGAGCGGCCGGGTCTGTTAAATATCCCGACGCTTGATTCAACTGCTTTAGAGTTCTATCGAGCTGGTACTTATCCGAAAAGAAACTCTGATCAACGATCGCCAAAAAGCGATCACGCGCCCAGAGAACGAAAGCGATCGCAACGACAACCATGACGAACAGCGACAGCTGAAGCAAAATCGGCGAGTCGTTTGGCAGAGCGTATCGGCGTGTTAAAGCGGCTCCAATGGCCAGCAAAAATGCGCAGACACAAGTCACCATTCCGGACACAAGCAGGTACTTCCGACCTCGCGCCATGATTTCGTTGGCCAGAATCAATCGGTGCCGCATCATTCCATGAGCGTAAGCCGCCATAAACAATGCGCTGGCGATGAACATCGGAATCTGCGCCCGCCCAAGTGCGAATTCTTCGCGACGGAATACAGCCAACCACAGGGTGTACAGGATCGGCACCGTGGCAACCAAAGAAGCGATCAAAATGCCCGACGCCTGACGCCGTTCGACGGGATTCTGGTTTCGCAGCAAACTGCTGGCCAGTGAAATCACAGTCAAGCCAAAGTACAAACAGCTTAAGCCGATGGCGATGAAAACAAAGATGCGGAGCAGGTACAGCAGTTCCGAACACACAGCGACGCTGTCAAACCCGACGCCGCTGCTGGTCGTCAGACCACTGGCCACAGCGACCATTTTTTGGAACAGTGATAGCTCTTCAGCTCCGGTAGCTGCACCATTCAGTGTGAACGCTGTCCAGTACGTAAATCCCACCAACATTCCTGCTGCTATCGATGGAGCATAAACCAGCCACGCCATCAGATTCACTCTTGAATTCAACAGCCAGCTTTCCCGCGGGAAGCGGCTGAAAAAGTGCAGGGTGATCGCAGGCAGCAAACATCCTGCAAAAATAAACGGAAGGTTCAGCAAAGGGCTCGATGCAAGCACCCACCAATGAAAACCACCAACAAACGCTGGCATTGAGGCGCAGCACATCAGACAGAAAACCCGCACCACTCGATCGCCCGGTCGCTGCCAAAACGCTGTCATCGCCAGGCCAAGAATCGTAATCTGACAAAGGAACCAAAAGATGGTCAGAAGAAAACCACCAATCTCCATTGCTTTCACCGGGACGAAGTTCCGAATAGGGAGATCCCCGCCCCTGGACGGCCCCTTGTTGAGCGACATCTCCACCATTCTTCGAGGAACACCGTCTGGTTCCTCAATCTGCACAAGCGATGGAATGTCCTTACGTTCGGACGGATTGGCCCCAGCCTGCAAGGTTCCTCCCGGAGG
>CAYZYB010000330.1:0-5903 GCA_964481505.1 uncultured Planctomycetaceae bacterium
CTGTTCATATTCCTCAACTGTGAACTGCAGAGCTTCAAGGGTGCTCTGGACATGTTCATTCTGTTCTGAAATCTGCCTGTCGCGCGATTCCCGAATTTCTTCTTCCGTCGGCCCTGTGGCAACAACTTCACCGGGACGATTGACTCCCGAACGAAGCCGGAATTCTGCCGGCATTCTTGTGAATTGAACTTGCTGGCGGAATATCATGCTTCCGCCCCCATTTCGACTTCTGCTATCGCGTCGCTCACAGTTTCTCGAGCCATCTTCAGTTGAGCCTCGGGAACTCGGGACAGAAAACTGAGTTCTTCCTGCAATGTTTCTCGAGCTCGCTTGGACAGATTCGCCATCACTTTGTCCATGATGGATTCGTCTGCCCCAAACAGGGCCGTGGAGATTGTCGAAGTTTCGACTTTGCCGAGAACATCACGGACCTGAAAGTCCTCAAGATCAACCAGATCTTCGAAGCGGAACAGCAGCTTCTGAATTTTGGCCGTCATATCCGGATCCTGTTCCTGCAGCGTCTTCATCATGTCACGACGCATCGGTTTATCTGTTGCCCGCAGCACTGCGGCCATACGGGCGACCGGATCCGGGTCTTCGTGACGTTCCGGAGGCAATGTGGAAGCACGCTCCACAGTTGTGCGGGCTATCTGCTGCACCAGAATCGGCGGTGCCTGAGGGTCCAGCGTCAGCTCGCGGACGATGGCAGAACGGACGTCATTCCGCATCAACCCCAGCACTTCGGCGGTCCTGTCTGTGGACATTTCCTTCATCAGAATAGCGCTGGTTCTCGGTGATTCTTCTTCCAGTGCTGCTGTGATTTGATAGATGTTCATGTTCTGCAGATCGTCAAGCGAGTCGCCTGAAGACACGAACTCCGGAGCTGTGTCATCGTCCTTGTTGGGGTTGTGAATCTTTAGTGCTGGCTTCGTGAATTTGACAGCGAAGCGAAAGAACCGTCCGAATTCGTCCAGTACCTGTCGCTGGGCTTTGGCGGTCGGTCGCCTCCGTCCGGAATCGGAGATTAATTCTCGCAGTTGCCCAGCGATGTCCGGATCCATCGATCGCAGAGTATGTTCGGCGACGTCGTCGTCGAGCATATTGAGGAAAGTGAGGATGCGATCCTGATCCGGAATTGTGACCGAAGCCGACACGACGTTAGCCTTGTTGTGATGGTGTCAGAAAAGAAAGAGCAGAGCTTAACCCGTGAGCTACGCAGCTCGCCGGGCGGATTTATTTTCATCGGCACTGCTGTTTTGATCGGAGAGCCATCCCGCAAGGACGGTCGACACGGCTTCGGGGTGTTGCAGAATCTCTTCTGACAGATCGGCAAGTTGCTCTCTAACCTCCGGGTCGATTCGCTGTTGGCGATCGACTTCCACAACGACCGGTTTGAGTCGGCCAATTACCTTGAGGCCCAGAAACAGTGCGATAATCGATGCAATGCCCAGTGACGCACTGCTGGCAAATGGTGCGAGTTGTTTGAGTGACGTTATCCATCCAGGGGCCGAAGCAACTTCCGGAATCCCCGTCATCTTCGTCGCCAAAACTTCGATTTGATCACCACGTTCCGTGTCAAAGCCAACGGCCTGTTTGATGATGTTCTCAACCTGTTCGTTTGTGATTGAAGCGGCAGCGTCAGTCTCCGTAACATCTTCGCTAGCTTCGACTTCAGGAAGTTCCACGACAGCTGCAACTGTAATCCGAACAATCGTGCCGGGTGCTTCATAGATGGTGTCGATGATTTCGGTGTTCTGATATTCCGTATCGATTGTCTCGATCTCCGAATCCGCGGCCAGACCGCTGCTGCCAGACGCACCAGTGTTCGAAGCGACACCACTCGCCCCCGATCGTCGTGACTCTCCTCGCGTGGATTCGGTACTGATCGATTCGCGTGACTTCACCTTGCTGTCGGGATCGTAGGATGTTCGAGCCCTGTTGGTTTCTGTGAAGTCGACGTCCGCCGTCACTCGCACCACCGCGCGACCGTGTCCCAGAACCGCAGCCAGCAGTGCCTCAGCCTTCGAAGACAAGTCCATTTCGAGCTTGCGCTGGAATTCAAGCTGACCATTCACATCGCCACCGATAGAATCTCTGCTGGACAGGACGTGGCCTTTCGTATCAACGATCATTGTGTTTTCGGGGTCGAGATTCTCAACAGCATGAGAAACCAGGGACACGATGGCCTGAGCGTCGTTGCCGGAAAATGTAGATCCGTCGGCCAGTTGCAATACAATGCTGGCCTTCGCCGGCAATTGCTCTCGAATGAACGGACTTCGTTCACTGTGTGTGATATGAACGGTAGCCGCTCGCACGGATCGCATTTGCTCAATCGAAGCCGCCAGACGATCTTCCTGGGCACGCTGTTGCCGTGATCGTTGCTGGCTAGGATCAGCCCACCATCCCATACCAGCGTCGCCATCTTCATCCGCAACTTCATGGCCAATCTCCTTGATTGCCAGTCGAGCCTTGCTGATGTCTCCAACGGGTACTGAGACAGCTGAGCCGGAAAAGTTCAGCTGATACTCGAGACCTTCTGCCTGTAGCGCACTCGCAATTTCGTGAGCCTGCGTGGGTGTGAGTTTGTTGGTGAGTGTCACGAATTCTCTGGCAGACGCCCACATGCTCACGCCAGCCATTCCGGCAATGCAGAGACAGACAACCGCCACGGTAGCGACGCGCTGCATACGATCCCAGCGGCCCCAGGTGGCAGAAATTTGTGTGGTGAGTTGTTTCAGTACGTCCATTTTTTTTCTCGTGCTTTACAAAGTGTGAACGGATAAATCACACCTGCATTCTCATGACTTCCCGATAGGCTCCGACCAGTTGGTCCCGTACTTCCATCATGAAACGAAACGAAATATCCGCTCTGGCAACGGCGAGTGAAATTTCATGGAAGTTGCTGGTTTCACCAGTCACCATACGCTCGACTTCATCACTGACCTGCCCCTGTTCGACGTTAGCGGTGTTCAGCAGGTCCGCAACGAGCGCCGCAAACGAACCGGGGGCTTCTGTAGGCGTTGGAGCCGCAAATGTCTGTTGCGTCAGCAACTCCTGAGGAAGATTTGGCGTTTGAATTCCGGGTATGTTCATGAGGAACTTTCTGATTTGGGAGACAGCAGGTGAAGTGACTCGTACCTGCTTTCCATGTGTTGCAATCGCTGTTGAATCGCGTGGCGAGTCTTATCGAGCCGACATCAGTGATAATGCCTGTTCGGCCATCTGTTTAAACATGGTGAGTGACTTCAGATTTGCGTCGTACGCTCGACTGGCTGTCATAAGGTCGACCATTTCCATTGGCAGTTTGACGTTTGGCATTTTTACGAATCCGTCTGCATCTGCGTCCGGATGCCCGGGGTTGAACACTGTGGGCAGTTCTGTTTCATCACGCACCACGCCATTCACCTGCACGCCGCCAAGTGATTCGGCGATAGCGGCAGCATCGGCTCCAAGTGACTGCGCCATTTCACTGGAAAACTGAACCTGCTGCCGTCGATAGGGTCCGCCTTCGGGAGTGGAAGTCGTATGTACGTTGGCAATGTTGTTGGCCGCAATTTCCATGCGCAGCCGTTCTGCGGCCAGGCCTGAAGCGGCAATGTCTGTTGTGGACAATAAGCGTCCGAATCCCATTGTATTTGCCTCTGGTGATTTCTATCGCGGTGCTTCAATCGCTCGACGCATGGCGTCGAACTGACTGCGTAACAGTTGTGAGTACATCTGAAACAACATCGCGTTTTTGTTTAGTTGACCGAGTTCCCGGTCCACATCGACATTGTTTCCGTCAGCGCGTTGAGAAGCCGATTCGTCCGCAACGATCTTTGGCTTCACCTTTGCGCCATCAGCTCCCCCAGCGCCGCGCATGGCCTTCGCCAGCGTTTCCTCGAATTCGACGTCCAGTCGCTGATAGCCGGGCGTGTTGACGTTCGCCAGATTCTGAGACACAACGCGATGCCGAAGTTCGGCGACGTTCATGAGGTCCGGCAGCTGTTCGATTTGTGATGAGAAGCGAATCATGCCCGAGTTATCGGAATGACTGGCAGACTCCCCGCAGTCGTCAAACTCAGCCATGAGGAGTCTGCGGAGGAATCAGGGAGAGTTCGCATCATTGAGGGAAAATACTCTTGCGCCTGCAGTTGTTCTGCACACGAAAACGACTGTGCGAAGAACGAAAGCGCCCGACGGTGTGGACTTAAACATTTTTCGAAACAACCGGCAAGTCATGCCGATCCGACTTCGATGTACACGTTGCCCGACTTATCTAACCGCATTTTTCGCACCAACAGGACTGCCCAATGGCCCCTACACAACCTGCTCCTCTTCCTTCCATGCCTGGTACTGTTATCAAGCTGCTGCAGATGTTTGCTGATCCGGAGGTCTGCATAAATGATGTCGTGGACACACTCAAAACCGATGCTGCGCTCGCTGCTCGGATTTTGAAAGCCGCCAATTCGTCAACGGTCGCTGCCACTCGAGAAGTCAGTGACCTGAATCGAGCAACTATGCTGCTGGGAAAGAAGACTGTCTCGACGCTCGCACTGAGTTTTTCTCTCGCGGACAAGTCGCTGCAGGACGACGCGAATGCTGAGCTGTTTAAGTCCTTTTGGAATCAATCGCTTATTACCGGTGTCGCCGCTTCTGTTCTGGCGAAAAAGTATGGCAGCTTGCCTCACGGCGAAGCCTTTCTGGTCGGCCTGCTGTCTCGCATCGGTCGCCTCGGCGCTTTGTCGTTTGCTCCGGAAGAGTTTGGGGCCACAGTCGAAGTCAGCAATCGCCGTGGTACGAGTGTCGATACTGCTTTTCTAACAAGTTTGGGTATGAACTGCGAAGAGCTAACACTGCAGTACATGCGTTCGTGGATGTTGCCGGAATCCTTCGTCACTCTTGTGGAAAGTATGCAGCAAGCAGGCCAGCGCGACCGCGATCAGACTGCTGAAAACACAGAGAAATCTGAAACCTCTCCCGACGCGTCAACATCGCTGCGAGTTTCAGCAGCTCTGGGGCAATTCTTCACGGGCGAAAATCCAGGCGTTAGCCTCGCCATGATTCATGAACTCATGGATCCATTCTTCTCGGATGCTGCTGAAGATGTGGAGACTCTGATTGCCGATGTTCTGGAAGAATTCGGCAGCTATAGCGACCTGCTGGATGTTGACCGTAGTGAATTCGGGACGCCGGCGGAGCTGCATGGTCGAGCGATGTCACACCTCACGGAAATCATGATGGCGCCAGAAGCCGCAGCTCCAGCGACAGAAGAGTCCAGAAGTGAAGTGGAATGGCTGAAGCATCGCGTGAGTCATCTTGCCGAAAAACTCACGCTTGATTCAATGACTTCGATTTACAACCGAGCTTACTTCGATATGCAGCTGGAGCGTCGAATCGCAGTCTGCAGCCTGGTCAATCGTCACGTGGCCGTATTGTTTGTGGATATCAACGAATTCAAGCAGGTCAACGATGTGCATGGACATGATGTTGGCGACGCGGTCATTTGTTCGGTCGCCCATTCGCTTCAGGCGATCACTCGTAAAGACGATGTTGTGGCTCGATACGGCGGCGATGAATTTGTGATGCTGTGTGAAATGTCCGAAGCCACCGGATTGGAGTCTCAGGCACAACGAATTACGAAGGCAACCGAAGGCCTCACTGCGACCTGCCGCGGACTGACAGTCAACGTCTCCCTGGCTATCGGTGGTGCCTCGGCGCTGCCCGACGGTTCGGCTGATTTTGGGGATCGTCTGCTGCGAGAATCAGACGAAGCCATGTACGAAGCGAAGCAAAGTCGCTCCAACCCGGTTGTCCGGACACTCAGCGCGACCGCTGCTGTCACTGAGATGGAAGAATCAACCTGCCAGGCTCTGTCCCAAAACAGGTAGTGGTGGCTTCCAGCCGCCGTGGAACAGCTGCAA
>CAYZYB010000331.1:0-5888 GCA_964481505.1 uncultured Planctomycetaceae bacterium
GAGTGAGGAATTCTGTGGACGCTGCGGTCGTTGTTGATTTCAGCGAAGAACCTACGTTTCACTCTTTGCTGCCAGCAGCTGTTCGCGTTCCGGCATGGCCTTATAGATCGGATCCAGTGGGTAGCAGCCGGATACGATTCCATTTCGCGGTGCCGTTGTGCAATCGCTGAAGGTACGGCAGATCTTCTTGCGAGCCATCGTTTTTCCGGCGATGACATCGGCAGGTAGCTCTGGATAGGACAATACCATGCGACCGAGGCCAATGGAGTCGACCATGTTTTCACGAACTGATGCCTGACCAACGTTCGGCAACCATTCCTGCAGATACGAATAACCGCTGCCCACGATGATCATTTCCGGATGGCGGCGTTTTAGATCTGCAGTAGCTTCAATCTGTCGATGGACGCCCACCAGCGGGTCTTCCGGTGGCTGGTATCCATCGGAAGGTGGAAAGATCGCCGGACGCTGGATGTGCGGGTTGTAATAGGGACTGCCGCAGGTTGTACAAAGCAGATCGATCTCAAGTTCCGACAGTAGTGCTGCGAATTTCGAAGGTTCTTCAAGATCGATTCCCTGACCGCTGCCATCACCACCGAAAGCTGACGCGTACGGTGATGCTGCAGACGGAATACCCGTGCGATCTTCGCTGCTTCCCGGTTCGAATGGCGTGTAATCGAAAATACTCACTCGAACTCCGACTTCCAGTCCCGGTGCTTCTGAACGAATGCACCGACGATGTCGCGAAGAAACCTGGTCCGGTTTTCGAAGTTGCCACCAAACTCACCCGACCGGTCGAACGCAGACAGGAGTTCGTGCCCGAGGTATCCGTGACAGTGCTTGACATCCACCCAACGGAAACCGGCTTTCTGAGCAAGAACACACGCGGCGACAAAATCGTCAATGAGTCGTTTGAGTTCGTCATCGGACAGTATTGGTTCGTCATCGCCGATGTTCAGCCGCTCATCCAGCACGGGATGGCGGTAGGCGATTCGTGGCTCGGCCGTCGCTTTATTGTTCGGTCGAGCGTAGCGGCCGGAATGTGTGAGTTGGAGGCCGACGCAGAGATCGTCGGTGTTTTCGAAGTGCTCTGCGTGAGTTTTGATCAGCAGTGTTCGGAGTGCTTCGATTTCGCTGAGATTGTTGTCGTTGATCAACAGCTGATTGGGATTGGCTCGACCGTCCTGTCGCACGGCAACCGCTTCCCCGCCCCAGATAAGCTTCGCTCCGCTAAGTCCGAAGTTGACCCAGCGGCGACGAGTGAGGTCAGTCGGCTTTCCGTCAGTCGTGCCGTCCCACCCTTCCATTGGTAGAATACAAAATCGATTGCCGATCAAGCCGGCTCGGCTAACCAGCGGCTGAGCGAGTGTCGATTCCGCTCCTGACAAAACTTCGGGATCGAATCGCAGGTCGCAGCCGAGATCCTTCAGCCGAGAACGGAACTGGTCTGTCGTTTTTAGAGAAGAAATGCGTGGGAACGACATGTTGCAATATCTAAGCGAAAGGAACGACTGGAAGCTATCGGGCGACGGAATCGTGGAGCTGTTTCATCGTTGCTTTGACGGCATTCAAGTCACCAACAATCACGAATGACCTGAAAGTATAGTCTCCTGGAGCGATTCCGTCGGCTACATTCCGCATTCGGAAAACACAGTTCCATTTGACAACTTTTTGTGCTGAAAACCGCCACCGCCCATAACCCGCACCATTGAATCCGGGAGACGGCAGCTCCGGTGAATAGATTCCCATGGCGTGAGACCCCGACGCGGTTGCCAGGATCACCGGGTGACTCTGCTCACCGGGGCCATCTGTAAGAGATTCGGTTTTTCCCGTTGCCAGGTTGAGCGATAGAAACTCACTAAACTCAGGCGGCATATAGCCGGTTACTGCTTCAAATTGTGCGTACGTGTGGTGTTCGTCCAGCGGCAGAGCAAACGTTACGTCATACTGAATAACGTTTGGGAAATTCCTGTACCCGATGATCACGCGCTTCGTGAGCAGGTGGTTTGAAAGTGGCAGAACGTTTTTTGCCGGATGGCCTCCGGATTTTTCTCCTGGTCGCAACCAGAAGGCCATCTGATTTGTTGTTTGCAGTTTATTACCGGAAGCAACGATGTGCAGCAGACGACTCGTCGACCGCGCACCTGCTCCATCAGAACGTGAGCCAGCTTCGGTGGGATTGAAGGTCTCTCCCGTGAATTTCGATCCCGCGTCAAAATTCGAAGCCGACTGCAATTGCCGACCATGGTCAGCGCTGTCAATAAACTCCTGCCCGTTCCATGTGAGTGAATGAACCGCACCAGCGAGCCGACTCGTGGTTGTGATGACGATTTCTGATTCCGCGTAAGGTGCGCGAATCACGCTGTCTCCGGATACACTATCTTCTCCGGCAATGGAATCACCGGAGAAAAGCGGAATCAGCAGAAATGAAAGAACACAGGAGCGCATTTTGAAGATCCAGTACCGACAGGACGTAGCAATTACGGAAGTGACAGAATAGCATTCGCAGCAATAAGTTCTCCGAAAATCGTCCATGTTGCTGCTAAAGTCAGCAAAGAAGCAGACCTTTGATGACCGACAATCCTTCCCCGGAAAATGCCAACGCTGAAGAAGAAACGATCCAACTGGATCAGTTCCTGAAGCTGGCCGATATCGTCGGTTCCGGCGGCGCTGCAAAGCATCTCATCCGTTCGGGCGCCGTGAAAGTAAATGGCGACGAAGAGACTCGGCGAGGCCGGAAGCTCAGAAACGGAGACGTTGTGACTTACGAAGGCGAAGACTACGTCATCGAAACGACGTCCGACTGACATGCTTTTTGCCGGTCGTGGCTTGGCTCGTTTTTTACTAGACGGTGCCGGTTGACTTGACGCCGAGCAGTTTCATCCTGAAAAACGAGTGGCGGAAGGGTCGAACACCTGCACCCTGTTTCGTCCGGCCTTCTTGGCGGCATACAAGAGAGAATCTGCGGCTGAAATCAGCTCATCGCAGGTTGAAAAATCTTCCCCGTTACTGCATGCCACGCCCAGACTGCAGGTCACAGGAATCGCGCCCGCTTGAGTTTGGAAATTGTCGGAAGAAATTGCCAGCCGCAGTCTTTCCGCGATACGCGTTGCTTCTGCAAGTGTTGTTCTGGGGCACGCAACGACGAATTCTTCGCCGCCGAACCTTGCCAGCATGTCCATTTTTCGGAGTTCACTACGGATACGTTCGCAGAAAATACGCAGGACTTCATCACCAACCAGATGTCCGTGCTGATCATTGATTTGCTTGAAGTGGTCGATGTCGAGCAGGATTGCCGAAATGATGTGCTGATGTTCGCGGCATTCTTCCAGATGACCTTCGATCAACGGAATCAAATAGCTGCGATTGAAAGCATTCGTTAACGAATCGCGAGTCATCAATTCGTGAACAACTGCGTGATAGTTCGCTTCTTCGTCCATGGCGGCCATGAACTTCAAAATACAGCCGCCCATTCGGATCAATTCGCCACCTTCCAATGGAATTCTGCCACGGAGCAGTTCGTCGTCAACGTAAGTGCCATTGGTGCTGTTCAGGTCCGTCAAAAAATAGCCACGACCAAGCAAATCCACAGCAGCATGTGTTCGAGACATTGCGTCATCGTTGACGGTGATGTCGCAGGATGGATCACGTCCGATAAGCGTGCGACTGGTCGTTAATCGCATCAATTCCGAATTGGAACATGCGGGATAAATCTGAAGCAGGCAGCCCTTGCCTGATTCGACCGTATCCGGCGCAAAGGCCTCAAACGCATCTGCGCATGTGTCCGCAAGGGAAATCGGTCGTTGTAATTCTGGCTCGTTGAAGTCAACCACGTTGGTAACCAATTTGTGCTGCAGAAACCTACAGCGTGGATCGATGCTCGTCGTTCAGGCATCTTGATTTGGCCCGCTCCTTCAATAATTCTGCAATATCCTCATTGCGATTATGGTAGATGACCAATGTCACCTCGTTGCCTGTGTTGTTGAATATCAGTTCGTCAGTGAACGCCTTCATCATCACCAACCCGCGACCACTCGCAAGAATGCTCATTGGGTCTTCCGTCTTCTTCAGAGCCGCCGCAATGTCAAAGCCGTTTCCTTCGTCGCAAATGGTGATCCATATGCCGAACGGCGTCGCCAGTTCTGAAACAGTAACGCGGCGATCCCGCCATGGTGATTTCTGGCTACGTTCGATTGCCAGCTTCGAAAACCGATCGGAACCGTCTTCTTTCAGTGCTGAATCAAGTTCCAGGTTGCCATGATAAAACGCGTTTGCCAGTGATTCTTCCAGGGCCATGCAGGTCTGCATGCGTCCCAGATCCGTTGTGATTCCAAATTCGTCAAACGATGACATCAACCGGTCGCGAAGAATGCCAATGCAGGAAGGACGGCTGGGCACAGAGAACACCGAATAACGCAGGTCTGTGGTGTCGACCAGGCGCTCTTCAGAGAACGTACTTTCGGCCGCTCCATGAATCCGAATGTTAGAATTTGAAACCATTCCGGCGTCCCTTGAATTGTGAGCTGTCATGATCCAAAAGGTCAAAACAATGGTACTTCTCACTATTGAAGCTTACTGCATATGCCAACAACAACGACGAAAAGGCCGAATTCCCCGAAGTCTCTGGCAACTACCTGAGGATGAAGATCCGCATTTGCGGATTATGGAGATTGGAGGAAGCACTCGGGCGATCCGAAACCTCAATTTAAGACAGTGGCACAGCGTGTGCCAAAATCTGACATTGGCCCACGTTCACACGCCGTTGGCAGTTTGCGAGGCCAGTTATCGAGACTGTTGTGTGGTTAAATACAATATCGCACCGAAACGCCCCCGGATTTGCCGAATGTGGTCTTTCAACAAGTTGCCTGTCGTGAATCCAAAAATGAGATCTTTATGTGTGTCAGAACCGCCGATCTTGCAGGAATTATGATGCACCGGCGTTCATTCGAGCCATGGGCCACAGTCGCTGTCCACTGGGTGAGTTAGCAGGAATTTGTCGTCTCCACACGTGAGCGAACGCAGCCAGAAGTGTCGTGTACTTCTGGCGAATATCATGTTTTCTACGGAGCTGCTTCGCGATTGGCCCGGCAGCGTCACTCTCACCCACTAGCCTGCGTCATTCCGCAACACACGTGTGCGGCAGGATTGTACGGCAGAACTCGAACGACAACGCGACTTCCTAAAGTGATGAGGCTTTCGGATTGCCTTAATCAGCAGTTCGGTGCCTGTGAAGTTGATTGCTGAGGAGACCGGAGTAGACTCTAAATTAACTCCTTGCCCGAATGAGAGTACACAGTCTCCTGGGGTGACCGGGTTTGGACTGAGCTTGCGAAAGAAGCCCCAGGGTTTCACTCGTGCCTCGCTCCAACCCCGCCCACCCACCAAGCTCTCATTTCCACAAGGATCTAATTTAGCGGCTATCGTTTGCAGAAAAACAGAACCGTAAGAGTGATTCATGAATGGCCGCGGAGAACAGACTGACGACATTCGTCAACGACTCCGCGACGCCGGCTTGCGTGCTACATCCGCACGAGTTGCAGTGCTTGGGCTGCTAGGAAACATCAGCACTCCCGGAACGCACCAGGAAATCAGTGATCAGTTGCAGTCACTGAACTTCGACAGGTCAACGATCTTTCGAGCGTTGAATGATCTCGCCAATGGCGGCCTTGCACGAAGAATGGAGCTGGGCGATCACGTCTGGCGTTATGAACTCGCGACTTCAGCGGACGATGGGGATCTGAATGAACAGACTCATCCACATCTCCTGTGTGTCGTTTGTGGAAGCATCACCTGCCTGACCGACGACGACATTGAAATCAAAGTTTCGAAGGCGATTGGTCCAATCGAAGATGTCCTTCTGAAGGGACATTGCGTGAGTTGCGTCGAAGATG
>CAYZYB010000332.1:0-5884 GCA_964481505.1 uncultured Planctomycetaceae bacterium
GCCTGATAGAGCTATTAGCTCAAGCGACCGGGCGAGAATTTCATGACTTATTTTTCGAATGGCACAAAGTCACGGGCGATATGCAACCGCTTGAATGAGTATGCCCGCATTTAGTTTGCCAGCGGCCTTCGCTGTGGTCATCAAAGAAGTCGCTTGAAGCGACGGGCGCATTCGGCAAAATCGCGTGAGGCCGGTAGATGGAACGCAAATGCTCACAGCGGTGCCAGCTCGGCCAGCTTTAGACTATGGCTCTCTATCGAACGTAATCGGACGCTGAAAACGGCATACCGTTGCTCAGGCTGCCGACGATGAGCTCAATCCACGCTGCAGCAGCGGGCGAGACGTCTTCATCCATCATCAGTCGAACCTGCTGCTCGTATTGTTCGAGGCACGGTTCCTGAGATGATGCGTTTCGGAATGATGAACAGATGCGATGTAGTCGTTGAACGACCCATAGCTGTTGTTGATGTTGTGTTGGTGTTTCCAACATGAATGATGACCTGAATTCGAAGCAAGGGGGAACTCTTCGAAGACAGTCATCGTGTTTTGATTAAGACGATATTGCGGAGACTTCCGCGTTTGGCGACTGCAACAGCAATGACGAGCCACATGCGCCAATCGAACCGCCTGTGTGAATCATTCGGCGTGTGCTGGTGAGTTAAACCTTGCCGATTATGCTGCGCCTGGTCGCCAGCTATCGCCGTGAAATGGCAGTGTTTCTGGGCGATTTTCCTCAATCGCCAAAAACTGCCGATCCTCGTGGATGCGAAGGACGAAAGAAAACGTCGATCAGCGGCGCACCGAAACCTTCATGAAGCACAGTTGCTTGCGGTCACGGCGGTCACGAAAGTCGCTCAACAGATCGCGTGTAGACGGCACGTAGTCAACTTTCTGCCGACGCTGATTGACGTTGATGATTGTGATGGGTTGCGTTAGATCCAAATCCGGAAGTCCCGGCGACAGTCTCAGCGTAACGTCTGCTGGCAGTGCGAGAAGCCGGATCAGATTTGCGCTGCCATTGATGTCGGCCTTCACCTGCCCCTTCGCACTCACGACATCATTCCATTCGTTCGGTTCGTCGAGCACTCGGATGCGCTGGGGAAGATCGGCAAGTGTCAGCCAGAACCAGCTTGTGTCGGTACTGCGCAGAATCCGGGCTTCGATTCGGTCTGGCAGTTTAGAGCGTTTCTGGAATTCCAGCCACCGAAACAGGTTTGGCAGTTCTTCTGCATACGATTCAAAGCCGCGGTGATCGTAGCGAGCAAACACGACGTCGCTGTATTGCAGGCGGCCTCGTACGTCGTGACGACGAAACAGTTTTTCAATCAATGGCTTGAGTCGACCGATCCAGTTGCGGTGCCTTGAGCCGGCGACAATGTACCACGCCAAGTCTGCGGAGTTGTGTGCTGTTAGTGACAGATGCCGTCTGCCCAGACTGGAGATCGGTGCGACGCCGGCGAAGAGGTCCGGGTGAGCAGTGGCGATATCCATGGCGACCTCACCACCGATTCCATGTCCCGCCACAAAAACGCGATCGTCGTCAATTGACAGACCGGATTTCAGCGTTCGAATCAAATTCAGCGTTTGGGAATGCTGCGTTGCGGATGCGTCGTAGCTGAACGTCTTTTCGTCGTAGATCGAAGGGACGACCACGATGTAGCCGTTGCGATCTGCTGTCTTCTGCCACCATTTCAGTGTTTCGTCAGGCGACATGCCTTCACGCGGAAACGCGATGATGATGGGATAGCGACGCGTCGTCGCGTATTCGCGGGGGACTTTTCCAATGCAGGGTGCCGCGTCTTCTGTGGCATCAACTTTGAATTCGCCCGGAGCATTGCTGGCTGCATCACCGATCGAAATTGGCAGGGTAGGCGGCAGGTGCTGCAGCAGCAGACCGACGCGTTTTACGCTGAAACCTTCCTGCTGTCGGATTTCGCCCAGCAGTTGATCTCGTGTGGCTTTTTCGTCGTCCAGCGTGCTGAGGTAATCACGCAGAATCGCGCGGATTTGGAAGATGCCGATAGCTTCGGCGAAGTTGTCGATGGCGTTGTCCGGTCCCATGATCAGGCCGGTGCCAGCCAGAGCAAGTTTGGCTTCGGGGGCCAGAGTGGTGTCGAGACGGAAGAAATCGAAGGTCTTAAATCGGTCGAGAGTGTTCAGATCGAGTTCTCGGTCGATGTCTCGCATCATCTGTTTCGACTGCGTTCGCAGAGTTTCGTCTTCAATTTCGGCAACCAGCGCATTCAGTGCTTGTTGAGTGAGCATCAGACGTTGAGCGTCCTCATCCAGTTCCTGCAGAAATTTCTTCGCCATCACTCGGACGTAAGCCGCCAGGTTCTGTTCCGGCCACTGATGCGCATATGCTCGGGCTGTTTCGTATTTCCCGGTGTCTCGCAGCAGGTTCAGTTCTTCCAAAGCGCGTTCGCTGACTCGTTTGTTCCACAAATCGATCAGACGGTCGCATTGGTTTTTTGTCGCTGGGAAAGTGGATTGAATATTGTTCAACAGCTGCATCGCTGCAGTGAATTTTCCGGCCTGAATCAGCATTTCGGCCAGGCGCAATTGGGCGTCTGCGTTGTCGTAGTTCTTTACCCGTTTCAGGAGACTCGGGGCTTGCAAGCCAGCGTACAGTGTGCTTTCCGGGACAGCATCCATCGATACGCCAAACTGCCATTGATGCGTGAGCCCGTCGACCTGGACTCTCCCGGAGTTAATAGCGGTGATGCCCAGCTTTATCGAAACCACCTTGTTATCTCGAAATCGCAGATTGATTTTCGACTGCCCACTGGCATCGAATGGTTCGCGAGCGTGGAGTCCGAGTTCGTAGTTTAACGGTTGTTGGCTGGTTCGCCTTTGGGGAATTCGGAAGTCATCTTTCGGGAGCGCAAGCTCGTTTTGTTGCGCTGCGTTGCTGCGTCGTGTCGCTACAAAATAGGTGCGGAATTGTTGGTTGATCCGCCGCAACTCCAGCCTCCGACTCTGCGGCAAATCCGGGTCGATCGTATTTGCGTTGTCGCAGAGCCCGTAGAGGAGCATGCCGTTTTTTAACTGGACCGCACCCGGAATGATGGGGTTTTTCTTTTGCGGAACAATCTGGACAACACCAGGGGGCTTTACCTGACCTTGTCCAGATACGGGTATTGTGAGAATCAGCGCTATCGTCAGGATGCTTCGGGCGTAAGAATGGTTGGAGCACATAAAATGTGTTCTCGGGTGATTGTCTTGTTTTGTGCGGGGTGAATACACGCTGGCTCTACTGTCCGGTAAGTGTTCGTCGGTTGCAAGTCGTTCTCACACGCACGAATTGAACTGCTGACATTGTTACCGGCGAATCCTGCCGTTGCCGGATACTATCGATGACAATTGACCGAGTGATCGTCGCGAGTCAGTCAACATCCCCGTTGACCGCGAATTTCAATCTCGGATATCGTCACCGAGTCGATTTCGCAAGGCGCGTCGATCACTTTTGATGGAAGTGTTCGATGAGTTCCTGAATATGTCGTCAACACGCGTTGTGAGACGAACTTTGTGGGCTACGTCATAACTTCAACAGATTCTTAGTCGTTGTGTTCACAGCGACAAGATCTTCACTGCTGCTCAGGCTGAATTATCATGTGTGGAATTGTCGGATACGTAGGCTCACGTCCCGTGGCAGATTTCCTTCTCGAAGGTCTGCACCGTCTGGAATATCGCGGCTATGACAGCGCCGGTATTGCGGTGATGTCCGGCAACGATATCACGGTCCGCAAAAAAGCGGGTCGTGTAATGGAACTTTCCGCATTGCTGGAAGAACGTCCTGTCACCGGATCTCTGGGTATCGGTCATACTCGCTGGGCGACTCACGGTGAAACTACGGACGAAAATTCGCATCCTCATTTTGGTGGGAATGGCGAATTGGCGATCGTTCACAATGGTGTGATCGAAAACTACGACTCCCTGCGAAATCAACTTCAGGAACTCGGCTATGTGTTTAAGTCTCAAACCGACACAGAAGTTGTCGCGCACCTGATCGCCCACCATCTTACCGAACAGGCAAAGCTTCACGATGACGAACCGTGTGTGGATTCGTGCCTCCGAGCCGTCAATGCTACACTCGATCGGCTGAAAGGAACCTATGGGATCTGCGCCGTGTTTCGAGATTGTCCGGACACAATCATCGCTGCTCGCGCGGGCAGCCCGCTGGTGATCGGTGTTGGAAAAGACGAGTACTTTCTGGCGAGCGATTCCAGTCCGTTGATCGGTTATACGCAGGACGTCGTCTACCTCGCTGACAACGAAGTCGCCGTGCTTGAACCGGGTGGTATGAAAATCACTCATCGTTCAACCGGAAGCGTAAAGCCGTCTATCCAAACGCTCGATCAGGTTTCGGCAGACATCGACCTGGGGAATTATCCTCACTATATGTTGAAGGAAATTTTTGAGCAGCCGCAGTCAATCGAAAACGCACTACGTGGTCGTTTGGATGAATCCGAAGCAACCGCTGTCATTGGTGGTTTGAACCTGACACCGCAGCAACTGCGAACGATCGACCGCGTTGTTTTGACTGCCTGCGGAACGAGTTGGCATGCGGGACTTGTCGGCGAATATCTGCTGGAAGAATTCGCTCGACTGCCGACAGAAGTCGAATACGCCAGCGAATTGCGTTATCGAAATCCGCCGATCAGCGATCGCACGCTCGTGTTTTCGGTAACTCAGAGTGGCGAGACCGCCGATACGTTAGCAGCTATGCGAGAATGCCAGCGCAAAGGGCATCCGACGCTTTCGATTTGTAACGTGGTTGGGTCCACGATTGCTCGCGAATCGGACGGAGGAATCTATCTGCACGCCGGCCCGGAAATCGGCGTTGCCTCCACAAAGGCCTTCACGTCTCAAGTGACCGTGATGAGTCTGTTGGCTTTGTATCTGGGACGCATGCGACACCTGTCGTATCCCGCGGGCAAGCGAATCATCAAACAGCTGCGTGAAATGCCCGAGAAGATCGAAGAAGCACTCAAATGCCACGAACGCGTTCAGGAAATTTCTGACAAGTACGCTCGGTTCAACAACTTCCTGTATCTCGGTCGCCTGTACAACTTCCCCGTTGCTCTGGAAGGTGCCCTGAAGCTGAAAGAAATCAGCTACATTCACGCCGAAGGTTATCCCGCGGCAGAAATGAAGCACGGTCCGATCGCGCTGGTTGACGAACAGACTCCAAGTGTGTTCATCGTGCCAAAGGGCGGGATTCAGCCCAAAGTCATCAGTAACATGGAAGAAGTGAAAGCTCGCAAGGGCCCCGTCATCGCTCTGGCCTGCGAAGGCGACAAAGAAGTCGAACGAATCGCTGATGATGTGATCATTGTTCCGGACGTGGACGAATATCTGCAGCCGTTAGTCTGTGCGATTCCGCTGCAACTCCTGAGCTACCACATCGCACTGCTGCGAGGCTGCAACGTCGACCGTCCGCGAAACCTGGCAAAAAGCGTCACAGTCGAGTAACCAATCCCCCGCGAGTAGTGGTGGCTTCCAGCCGCCATCCCCCCCCAAACGGACCACCCCAAAACCAAGCTAACCGCCCGGGCCGTCGATACGTCAGCGCAAAACGACGCAGCCCCATTCGCCTTCGTCGAAGGTTGAGTCGCAATCATTAAAACCACGGATTGCACGAATAACAACGCAGACGGCGTGCATAGCGGAGCTGTGAAGTTACTTCCGCCTTCAGTTTTCGGCAATGGCGGATCTATCTACTGCGGTTGTTTTCTGTTCTCTTGGTTCTCGCACGAAGTCACAAAGCCACGAAGGGAATTAGGTGTCCACGCATTCGGCCTTTGTGTCTTCGTGCCTTTGTATGAGCCTCTCCTGATTGCCGGACTCGCCGTCTCATTGGCGACTGACACCGCAATTTACA
>CAYZYB010000333.1:0-5870 GCA_964481505.1 uncultured Planctomycetaceae bacterium
GCCTTCAACCAGTAGAACATTGCCAGGCAAAGCCACATGACGGGCAGTGAGCGGTAGTCGGCCTTCGCAAATGCCGCCGAGATTTTGCTGAACACCTCGGCAGCCGTTTTCTTTTCGCCATCATCGCCGATCAACATTTGCTGGAACGCCCACCACAAACAGGCGATGGTCACCAGAATGCCGAGCGTCAGGTTAAACCACTTTGTTTTGTAAAACGGTTTGCTCTCGCTACTCACGTCTGACTTACTCACTTCCAGGATCGCCGTGGCGAACGATTTTCAAACAGAGGCCGAACACAAGCAACTCAATTCGCCGGCCCGCCTCGACGTCGATTCGACTACTAAACGTCACAGACCATGGTCGAGTGACGCAACGACTGAACGGGATCATCCCATGTCGGCAGGAATTCCTGAGCCACGAACAGCTTGTAGCCCGTTTCCAAAATCGCCTTCATGATCGGCGGGTAGTTGATTTCCTGATTGTCGTCAATTTCGCAACGCCCCGGATTTCCGGCCGTATGATAGTGCCCGATCCACGGATGGAATTCGCGAATACGACGAATGATGTCACCGTTCATCACCTGCACATGGTAAACATCGAACAGCAATTTGAAGCGTTCCGAATCCATGCGTTTTACCAGGTCCAGGCAACGTTCGACATCGTCGCCAAAGTAACCGGGATGTCCCTTCATTTGGTGAGAATCATCACGCGAATTCAGATGCTCCAGCACAAGCGTGATCTTCTTTTCTTCGGCGTAGTCGATCACCTGTTTCCAGCAGTCCAGACAATTCTGTTCTGCCGTCTCGTCGAGCATGCCCTTGACGCCCATGCCAGTAAACGTGATCACGCTGGGAGCTCCAAATTCGACAGCCGTGTCGATGGAAGACTTCAACTTTTTGATACACACTTCATGATTCGCCCTGTCCACCGGCCCGGTGGCGAACCCATGACTGCTGACCAGCGAAATTTCCAGGCCTGCCTTCCTGGCGGCCGGATAGAATTCTGAACTAATGCCTTCGATACCTACGAGACCGATGTCTGCACAATGCTTGATCAATTCCGGTACTGGCATGGGCTTAAAGCACCACCCCATCACCGACTGACGGATTCGATTTTTTGTGATCTTGAAATCGGCAGCCACCGGTGGCTCATCGGCGGCGGCAGCCTCGCTGGTTGTGGCAGAAGCAGCGGCAACCGCCATCGTTGCCGCACCGGCTAGAATTTGACGTCGGTTGGGGTTTCTGATGTTCGGCATTTGAGTGTCTCCGCCTGATTGGTAAGAGTATCGAAACAGCGTCGGGAGGATGCAGTGGTGTGTGATTAGATCAGCGCGGTATGTTCTTCGATCAGGATCTTCTGAGCAAACGTGTTTCGAAGGGCCCACTTTGCATACGCAGATCAAGCAGCGATGAGGGGGAATTTCAGCAACAGCACTGGCACAGGCTGACTTCCGCGGCGGATTCTGCCGGTGCAGCCTCGTTTCCTCTTGCTTCACAGCCGGAAACTCGGGCACACTATGCAAAACGCGAGTCATTCCGGCCATTATGCCGAACAAATCCACTAACCCACCCGCTTTCAGCGCTCCATGTGCTGGACGGGAATTCCTGAATTCGATTTCTCTCAGGGCTGCCAATAATGATGCGAGCTCCGTCTCTTCTTTCGATAACAATCTTTTGCGTCTGCCTGTCAGCGACGGCTTCTGCAAACGCGCAGGGGCTGGTGTTCTTTCTTCCGGAAGACGGCAGGGGTGTCGAATACGAAGGTGAAGTCGTTCAGGAGATTATTCGCGACGACATTCAGGCTGGTAAAGAAACTATTACCAAAGCACGCCTGGTCACGATCAAATCGGTCGGGCGGGAAGATCGCGACTTCGAAGGCACAAGTCAGCCGTGCCGATGGATCGAAATCAAAGTTGTCACTGGCGACGCGGGAGAAGCAGGCATCGACCCCGGCCCTGTGGGTTCGAGAATCTACAAGCTGTTGGTCCCGGAAAGTAAGATCATCGAAACAGCGGCAGACACCAGTGGCGTGCCCAACGTGATGTTCCCCATCGTAGAAGGATACCGTCGCAGCGGCGAAGCAGAAGTGCGACCGATCAAGAGCAAAGCGATCAACGTCTATCCGATGATCAGCCTGATCAATTACCCGGAACAGAATGTAGTTTCAGCAGCAGCAACTCCGTTGACAAAAATGGCCAACACATCCTTCAGTGCAAAGCACGTGAAAGGGAGTTTGGTTATGGAACGACCGGAAAGCCGAACCACTAACGAAGCTGACTATTGGGTTACGAATGAAATTCCATTCGGCCTGGCTCGATGGGAAGTTGTTGTGACGCAGGAAAAAAAAGAGTCAACGGCGCCGCGTCAGGACTTCAAAGAATACAGCACAACCAAGAGCACGATGTCAGTCCGCCGCTTTCTTGAGAACGCGGAAAGCGAACTCGTCACTGGCAATTAGCTGACGTCAAGACGAACGTTCGCGGCGGCAATCGATGACTCGTCTGATTCAGCAGCCAGCTCGACGCAATTTTGTCCGTTTCCTTCGGAGACTGTGCTCCCCGGATCGCCAAAGTCTCCGCTTCGGAAACATCCGGAGCAATTCCGCAGCCGAGAGATCCTGCGGCTACTGCGTGCGTCATCACCAGCTCTATTCTTCAAAGACTGAGAACGCGAGCACGTGACGTATTCTACTGCAGCAAAATGCTGCAATTAGCAACTTCGTTGCCCATCAGCAGAACTCATCTCAAAACGCGACAGATTCGCGGGTTTACCCCCACAATTCGGTATTTTCCGGTTACTTTCGAATAATTCTCCGAACAATTCGAAAGGAATTAGATCCAAAGCGCGTCAAACCATCGCAAACACGCGGATTTTGCCGAAGAACGGGCTGCCTTTTGCTGTAACCAAGGATGGCGGGCTAAAACCCATTCGGTGTACCTCAAATTAAGAGTGTCTTAATTACGTGAGGAAATACGTGGATTGCTTCAAAACAGGAGGTGCAGGATGCTCGTACTAAGTAGAAAAACTGGCGAGTCGATACAAATCGACGACAACATTTTCGTTACGGTTTCCGAAGTCAAAGGTGGCAGAGTCCGCCTTTCTATCGAAGCGCCGCGGTCCGTTCGCATCGTTCGCAAAGAGGTGATCGATCGCGATTTTGGCGAAGCCCCGGCTCCGTTCATTCTCGATCTGCCCGCGAGTGCGGTTGTCGATTGCATGAACTAACAGCGTGTTCGGAAGATTAAGCGCTGGCCCGTCGCTGTGGAAATCCTTTGGTACCGTCCATCGCCTGGATGCGACCGGAAAGAATTTCGAGTGTATCAGCGATTAGTTTCTGCTGATTCACGACGTTGTTTAGTACTGTCGTCAACGATTCAAAGCGAATGCGGCTGGCTTCCTGCTGGTCGTGAATCAGTGCCGCTACCTGCTGTAGTTCAGACACTGTTCCATGCGCCTCGGAATCGCTTGAGCTGCCAGCTTCGGCAACGGCTTTTAGTAGATCAACCATCGCTTCATCAGGCGAATGAGTCAGCTCCTCGACAAGATTTAGCTGTTCTTCGAGGCGATCTACCAACTCTTCCACATCAGACGCGTCCTGTACCAAAGCGGACTCCTGAGTCACTGGCGTTTGGAAAAACTCTTCCTCATCCAGTGTGATCCGTTGCTCTGCAGACGCCAGCCGAAACAGCATCCGGTGGCTGCCGAGTTCCAACATGTCGCCATCGGCAAGTCGGCATTCTGTTTCGACAACGCCATTCACCAGAATCGGTGGTTCGGTAGTCGATGCCTGCAACAAAACAATGTTGCGAGACACGTTAAGCGTTGTGTGAATTTCCGGAAGCTCGGCGTCGCCAAAACGCAAATGGCATTGAGACGCGCTTCCAATCAGAAAGTCGCCCACCGGAATCGGTTCGATGGGCTGACGGCCGGTTGGGGATGCGATCCGAAAATAGCCGACTGTATCGTCGGGATAGATTTGTCCTGTAAAGCTCACAACGCCCTCCGTTGGCGAATTCGATGCACCTCAAGGCGAAACAAGATAACCCGCGAAAAGTACGAGTGGTCTGAGGCTGCATCTGTATCAAAATCGACTTCGAGACTCGGAATACTGAGCCGTTTTGAGAATTTCAGTAAAGTTCATCTCGTCCACGAACGACATCGCCGCAATTTTGCGAAAAAATCCCGTCCGAACACGACTTGAGTACACCGTTCGGCAGTTTATGCGGAAACTCAGGTTAGCTCGCCACCGAACACAACCGCCACCGCGCGTGTCGGATCGAACCATGGAAGCGGAAAAACTCAGACGCCGAATTTGTTTCGCAGCCGCACAGCTGCTGCACAGCCGACAGGAAACAAGCTTCGCAAATGCTCGCTGGCGGGCTTCGCGCGCCATAACGCGCAGCTATATCCCATCAGATTCTGTGCCCACAGATATGGAAATCCGCATCGCGCTGCAGCAAATGGTCAGCACATCGGTGCCGCAGGTTTCGGTCAATTCGGTTCCTAGTTTGGAAAACGAGACCGAAAAATCAGCACAGTTCTTCAATCGCATCTTCGACCTCCTGGAACCGCTGGATCGCGTGCGACTCAATCGCGACACACACCCGGAAGGCGACCTGCTGTACCATAGCCTCCAGGTTTTCGAGTTAGCAAAAGAAGCCAGACCGTGGGACGAAGACTTCCTGCTGGCAGCGTTGCTGCACGACGTTGGCAAGGGCATAGATCCTTACGATTCCGCTGCAGCAACAATCACGGCCGTTGAGCACATCGTTTCCGATCGCACGCTGTGGTTCATCGAAAATCTGTCAACTCAGCACCGTGCTTCGGAAGGAACGATTGGCGCTCGCGCGCGGCGACGAATTGCGGAACACGAAGACGGTGACGAACTGCGACTGCTGGCGATTTGCGACAGCGATGGTCGCGTGCCTGGACGGCAAGTCTGCTCGCTGGAAGCAGCGATTGAATTCCTGCGAGAATTGGGGGAAACGTAAAACCAGCCTGGCAGCTTGCGGCGCTGACCGTTCAGTTTAGAAGCCATGAGCCGTCGGGTTACCGCCCGAGCGTAGCACAATTCTCGCCTGCCGAACGACTTGTTTTTCGATTCCCGCACGTTCCATGCTCTCGACAGTCTCATCAATGTCGTACTCAACGCGACGAAACTCCACGACCCCGTCTTCAATCACCGCATACGACGCGCGAGCGTCTCCGTCGCGCGGCTGACCGACGCTTCCCGGATTGATCACGCGTGTGTTATCTAACTCAAGCTCCATTGGCACATGCGTGTGTCCGACGCAAACGAAATCGACGTCGACATGCTCCAGCCGCGCGGCCCATTGATCTTTTACGTTCGCGATATACTCATCCATAGGATCGCGCGGCGTCCCATGAACCATGAGAAACGAATAGTCACCAATCGTGATGTATTGAGTGACCGGCATTTCGGCAAGCCAGGTGAGATGACCGTCGTCGAGAACATCGAAGTGGTGTCCTCGCATCGCCGCCGCCATTTTGCGAAACGTTCCTCCTGGCCGAACAGTCACGCGCTGGGCGACGGAATGGTCGTGATTCCCACGAATCCAGTGAGTGGCGTTTTTCTGCAGCCATTCGATACACCGGACAGGTTCTGTCGCATAGTCAACTGCGTCGCCATTAAAAATACAGACATCATACGTCTCATCGATTGCCGCCAATGCGGGCCAGTTGGCATGAATATCTGCAAGGACCAGGATTTTCATAACCTCTGTTTTCGATTGAAAAACACTGCGTGTTGAGTCCCGATTTTTTGAGACCGATGACGAATTGTGCCTCATCCAGTGACACAAATCATCAGCCGTTTGACATAATTCGGCTCTGACGGCCGGGAATCATCAG
>CAYZYB010000334.1:0-5849 GCA_964481505.1 uncultured Planctomycetaceae bacterium
CGCGTATGGGCTTTGGGGCTTAAATGGCGTCCGTTCTGTTTGGGGGGTCTCAAGAACTTCTCCAAACATTTCACTGGACGAGGCCTGGTAAACCTTGGTTAGTTTTTTCTTGTTCAGCTGTCGAGCGGCTTCCAGGACGTTGAGGGAACCGCCGCCAGTTGCCTGAAAAGTATATGCCGGTTGATCAAATGAAACCCGGACATGACTCTGAGCGCCCAGGTTGTAGATTTCGTCGGGTTCAACATCCAACACCAGGTTCGTGATGCTCTGACCGTCGGTTAGGTCACCATAGTGCAGATGCAGCTTGACGTTGGGATTGTGCGGATCCCGGTACATGTGATCGATCCGTTCGGTGCCGAACGTGCTTGAGCGTCGCACGATTCCGTGGACATCATAGCCTTTTTCGATCAAGAGTTCTGCGAGGTAGGACCCGTCCTGTCCAGTGATGCCCGTGATAAGTGCTGTTTTCGACATGATTTTCAATTGACCCTTTTGTGGGTTCTGTTGCTAAACGGATCTCAGCGAGGCCGAATCGATTTCCCGTAAAAACGAAGCGTAGGCAGATTTTAGACCTTCGAAAAGGCTAATCTCCGGCGACCACCCGGTGGCTCGCAATCGAGAAATGTCCGAAAGCTTGCGCGGCGTCCCGTCCGGGCGTGATGGATCGGTGCTGATTTCTCCCGTAAATCCAACTGTTTCTGCAACAGCTCTCGCCAGGTTCAGAATGCTGATTTCCTGACCGCTGCCAATATTGACCAGATCCGGAGGATCCTCCAGCGTCAAAAGGTGATGAATTCCAGCCGCCAGGTCGTCGACATGGAGGAACTCTCGCAGGGGAGTGCCTGTTCCCCAGATCACGACTTCTTTCTGTGACGATTCGCGGGCTTCATGAAAACGACGAATCAGAGCTGGCAGTACGTGGGAGTTTTCGGGGTGGTAGTTGTCACCGGGGCCGTACAGATTCGTCGGCATGCCGGAATGAAACAGGACACCGTACTGTCGTCGATAAAACTGACACAGTTTTAATCCAGCGATTTTTGCCAGGGCGTAGGCTTCGTTAGTTGGTTCCAGCTCTGACGTCAGCAAGCTGTCTTCACTGATTGGTTGTGTTGCTAATCTCGGGTAGATACACGTGCTGCCAAGAAACAAAAACCGCTGCACACCGTGTTGATATGCGGCATGGATGGCGTTCGTGGCCATCGCCAGATTTTGGTAGATGAACTCCGCCGGGTATGTGTTATTGGCGTGGATGCCACCGACTTTTGCCGCTGCGAATACGACCACATCGGGCTTGTTTTGGCTGAAAAACGAATCCACTTCCTGTTGGTTTGTGAGATCCAGCTCTGCTCTGGTTTGCAACAGCAGATTCTTATGCCCGGCGTCTTGCAGGCGACGCACCACGGCACCACCAACCATTCCGCGGTGACCAGCAACATAGATTTTCGTGTCGTTTACCATTCCCCTGTTTTAGCAAACAGGAATCGATCTGTCACTATTGACCGTTGCCTGCCGTCCTCTGCGCGTACTTCGTTCCTCTAGGTGGCAGGTGATCGTCGGAATTCCTGACACTTGTCTGAGGGGCGGGTGTGGCTGCACATGCCAGTCACCGGAAATGCTCAATTTCCTCTACCGAATCCCGTTGTTTGCCAGCGGTTGTTGAAGGCAGTTAAGCAGATCGCCGCTTCACGAATGAAGCGGCGATCTGGGAGTTAAAAAACTTACGCTACGATTAACTTCTATTACTTTGCTACCTCTTCGAGATCGGCATCGGCAAAGTAGGCTTCGTCACCTTTCTCACCGTACGTGTAGCTGTAGTCTTTGTATTGATATCGATAGTCGGAGTAGCTGTAGCTGCCGTAGCCGTAGGCATCTGATTCTTCAACTCCATTGATAACGATGCCTGTCATATTGGCACCTACATCACGTAGTTGTTCCAGTGCACGACGTCCGAAGTCTCGGGTGTGTCGACTCAATCGTACGCACAAAAGTACACCATCGACTCGCGGTGCCACACTGCATGGGTCCGTGACCACCAGCACTGGCGGTGTGTCGATGATGACGTACTCAAACTTTTCACGAAGTGTTTCCAGTAGCTGCTCATACTCGGGGCGAGTAATCAATTCAGACGGGTTTCGTGGCCGAGATCCACATGGCATCACGTAGAAACCGTCTAGCTCAGTTTCCTGAATGGCGTCGGTCAGTTCCGCATCGCCTCGCAACACATCCACGACTCCAACGGAGTTGTCAACGCCGGTGAGTTTGTGAACTTTCGGACGCCTGAAGTCACTCTCAAGAATCACGGTCCGTTTTCCGGACTGTGCCAGTGAAACGGCAAAGTTCATCGTGAGTGTGGATTTACCATCGCCGGCAGCAGGACTAGTCACCTGAATGACACGATGTTGGGCACCTAGTGCACTAAAGCATACTGCAGTCCGCACAGAGCGGTAGGCTTCAGCCGGTCTGGACCTCGGCTGGTGCAGAGAAATGACCGTGCGATCCATCGTGGTCCCTTTGGGAATCTTTCGTAGTTTTTGTTCCTGCATGTATGGAATATGGCCAAGGATCGGTACGCCGAATTCCCGAATGATTTCTTCCGGTTTGCGGAAGCTTCGGTCTGCGACTTCAACCAGATAGCCAAGACCCAGGCCGACGAATGCTCCCAGGAATGCTCCTAATCCAAGGAACTCTGATAGCTTCGGGAATACAAGAGACCCATGGCGGGCTTCGGTGAGGACGGTTGCGGAAATTCCGCCCATATTTGTTGGTAACTCGGTGTCACGAATCTGTGCCTGGATGTCCTGCAACAGTGAATTCTCTCGAGCGATTTCTCGCACAAAATTCGATCTCTTGTGTTCATAGGTGCGCAGGCCTTTGGCCGCAGCTTCCTCATTATTTGCCAGAATTTGAAGTTCCTGGCGTTTCTTCTGCAGCAGGAACATTTCGTTTTTCAGAGAAGTCAGATAGACGGTCAGGAAATCAGGACGTGGTTCCTGTTTGCCTGTCTTTTTATTACGCTTGGGAGTCAGGCCTGCAAGCTTGTCCAGGTGGCTCTGTGTAATCTCAATGCGTCTGCGCAGAGCGACAAGCTTGGGGTGCCCTGCTCCGAGCTCTTCGCCCAGGATGGCTTCTTCCATTAGTAACGGCATCAGTGCCTGAAACATGGATTTTGCATTTGTGACCGCTTCTTCAACACCAGCTGGCGTCTCCCCGACAGTTCGCTCTGACTGTTTTCCGACCAGCAGCAGTAGTGCTTCTCGTTGACCGCCTTTGGCAATAGCTTCTTCCAGGCCCTGCAGCTCGGCTCCAAGCTCCGTCTGCTGAATGAACAGGCCTGAAATTTTTTCGTTGATTGCCGCAAGGCGCTCACGGTGTACATTCTGCCCATCACTCATCAACGGTGATGTTGAGTCAAACTGCGCGTAGTCGGTTTCCAGAACTTTTACAGATTGCAGTAAATCGTTTTTGGCCTCGGTCAGCAGGCCAGCCAATTTGGAAACCGCGTCAGAATAGTTCGCTTTCTGATGTTCAATGAACTCTTTTGAAACGGCATTTGCGATCTCGGCCGTGTCGTTTGCGTCCGGGCCAGTACATGTGAGCTGCAGGATGTTTGCGGCCAGTGAGTCGGCTTTGACCATGCCCGCAATTCGTCGTGCGGCCGAGTCGGGTGACATTCCCTGGAGAGTGTTTAGTTCTGTGAGGTTGTATTTTTCAATACACGGGATCAGTAACGAGGGGCTCGTGATCACGAACTGCGAGTCCGAAAGATTCCTCTCCGCCATCATCCCCTCAACGCGTGGGTCTGAACTGTGATGGATTACCTGCAAGAGTGAATTCGAGCTATAGCGAGGAATCTGTTTCTGAAAGTAGAGATACCCGAGTCCGGCGCCGACAATAGCCAGCAGGATCACGAATGATTTTCGTCGCTGCAAAAACCCCCAGAGATCCATTCCCTGATCTTCATCTGTCATGTTATCGAGTGAAGCCCACGGGGCGTCCTGAACTTGATTTTGCACGAATTGCTGCTCCCTGGTTTCCCGCGTTTTAGTTGATCCCCACCGTCCGAACGGTTCGGCTGGTCACGCTGAGGATTGTGTCCTCAAGTGGACGAATAATCCACGAATTGCTATCGAATTCGCCCAATCGGAAGTCATTCGATGTTCAGAAATGAAATTAGGGAATGTGGGCAGGTCTGTTGCCAGACCGCAACACTATGTCGCTCACCGTGCTACAACCGTGCCAAAAATACTATGTTCGCCCGTGATCGCTGAATTTCACTTCAGAAACACAAATTCGATTTGCCTATCGCAAGATCGTGATTTCGAAATCTGGGTTTGGAGCCTATTGCGTGAACCTGACGTAAGTCCCTTTGCTATATTGAGATGTGTTCTTCTGTCGGAGTCTGAAGGTGATTCGGACGGCTCTTTGGATTTTGGTCCGCAACTGTCGAATTCTTGCTCCTACGCCGGATGAACCAGTCGCTATGCAGGATGGGGTGTCCCATTTTGCTGTGTTTCGTTTCTCTGTTTCATACAAACTGGACTGGAAATATTGCACAATCGCCTGTGTTTTCCGGCAGTGGCTTACTCAGCGTAGCCGGTGCTGGGGGGCCAATTGGCCCGCTGTGGAATTTGAGATTGGCGACTCTACGCGGGGCTTTGAGGACCTTTTCTGTATTCGCAGTAGCGGTCTTCTTCGTGGTGCTGGGCGATCCGTCAGGCTGTTCTTCCCGGATAAGCAAACGCATATTTGCAGTTTCAAAGCAAGAGCTGTTCAGAATTGTTTCAGATAGCGACTTGCCTCTTTTTGCATCTTCTTCTCTTGCCAGTACGAATCTGATTTTGGGCGTTTTTGCGCCAACGGGTCATGCCCGGAGGCTTTGAGGACCAATCCAAGTGGGGTGAACACACCATAGAAGACCAATGCCAGAATGACATGAGAGACGGCCCAGCCGATGGGAAAGGCGAGCACCATCCAGGTCACGAAGATGGGTTTCAGGAGTTTTGGCCAGATCAGTCCCGGAAGGCCAAGGCATATGGCAATGGCCACGATCAGCCAACCCCACGTGGATCCCTTGTACAGCTCCCAGCAGCCGATCGCGCTGAAAAACAGCACCCAAAGCCCGGCGAACTGACGCAGCATGCGATCGTCCGGATTCATCGGAAGGTCAGAAAATTTCATTGTGGGAGCTCTTGTGAGTCAGGGCTATAATAGTTGGTCGGTTGGTTTCGCAAACACGATGGCGTTTTAGAACAACAGTTCCGTGTGCTGGAGCTAGTCGAGTGCGAATTTCGCCAGGTGTTTTTCCCGCTCTTCGCTGGATTGCCCGGTTTCATTCTCGGACTTCAGCAGGATGCAGTTTTCCAGCACCAGCACGTCCATTTCTGTAGCAAGAAAACACTGGTACGCGTTTTCTGGTGTACAAACGATGGGTTCCCCACGAACGTTGAAGCTGGTGTTTACGAGAATTGGGCAGCCAGTTTGATCCAGAAACCGGCTCAGCAATTTGTGCAGTCGGGGATTGCGGACATCGTCAACAGTTTGTAGCCGAGCGGAATAATCGACATGTGTGATGGCCGGGACTTCACTACGCGGCACATTGACGCGTTCTCGTAAATCGCTCGCGCCGTTTAGCGTTGCTTCCTGTTCTTCGGTTAGCTTTTTGCGTTTGGCGTTCTCAACCGGAGCAACGATCAGCATGTAGGGGCTCTCATGGTTGGAGTCGATTTCAAACCATTCCGAAGCCTTTTCCTTCATCACGATCGGGGCGAACGGGCGAAAGCTCTCGCGATATTTGATCTTTAAATTCATCACCGATTGCATTTTCGGCGAACGAGGATCTCCGATAATGC
>CAYZYB010000335.1:0-5848 GCA_964481505.1 uncultured Planctomycetaceae bacterium
CCTGCTGAAAGCGTTCCGAGCCCAAATCGCCTGACCAGGACTGACACCACCAGCCTCCGCCACCTCCGCCCGGCACCGCGTCCCTAAACCCAGACGACTCACATTTTTGGACAGACTCCTAGACCTGCTGCGCCCGACTTCAAAAAGCTCCAACTGTTTCGTACACTCTGTCCCAGACATCGAACGCCTGCCGTGCCAATGAAGTGAAATCTTTTTCCACTCTTCTTACGCTCGAGGAGGCGTTTCTGTTGAGATATGGTGCGCAATTCAGGTTAGAGACTGGTTTACGTGAACTCACACGATCATCCTAACCTACAGTTCTCCACGAAAGGCGCGGCCGGTGAGCACTGGTAGGGAATCCCCGCATAGAGTTGGGAGAATGGAAAGTCGGGCATTGTTCCAAGCCCATGGTTGAGATTCGACTCTACAAAACCGAATTCGCAGCAGCCGCCCACGCCTCAAAAAACTGAATGTTATCGAAGAGTTAGAGGCTGAGTTGGACCTCCGATATTCCACACGATAGGCTGACTGCCCCACCGCCCAGTAGGCGGTATACCCTCCCGATACCAAGTGGCGGAAGCGAACGAATGGAGCTTTTCAGGATTCATGCCTACGAGGTTGTCCCCCAGCGACTGCATGACAAAAAGATCAAACCTCGCGGTGGAGCTTTCACAGCTGACGCCAAATTCAAAGCGTCGCTGGAAAAGTACATTGAACAGTCGAGGCTTGAATCGCAGCCGCCCGTATCGTTTCAGGCGACGTTTGAGCCGGACAAGGAAAAGGCGACAAATCCCGTTCGAAATCACGTCATGGGCTATGCATTCGGGCAGCCAGCAACGGCGAAGTCTGCGGCCATAAAGATGGCTGAACGACTGGGGGAGTCGATGGATGATCGTTCCACCAGTTCTCTTTTGATTTTGACGTCCTATCGGAACAAGAAGGAGCGTCGTTTCATCGCATGGGCGTTTCCGAAGGACGAACCTTATGGGTTCGGCGTGAAGGGTGATCAGGCAAACCTAACGGTAATCCAGAATGCGTTCAGCCGGTCGTCGTCGTATCGAAAGGCCGCGCTGTTTTCAGGGATGCAGCAACATGACCATTATTGGAATGGCCATGTGATCGACCGACAGTCAACGCCAGGTTTCGGTGCCGCAGCTGACTACTGGGTAACCGGATTTCTGACGTGCAAATACTTGATTGACGGCAAGGCTGGTACGCAGATGCTGGCAAAGGTCATTCGTGAAACGCATGAACGAGCTGACTCACAAGTTGACCGAGATCTTCTTACTTCGGCGGTGATTTCCGTTCGAGGTTCACAACGTAAGAATTGGTCGTTGAAGAGCTTTGCGAATGAGTATCTGAAAGATACGGCCAAGTCCGCAATTCTAGCAAACTGTCCGAAAGAGGCGGTTACCGCCCAGTTTCATTTGGACCGAGATGAATTAGCCAGCAAGGTGAATCTGCGAGTGTTTAGGTTAGAGGATGACGTAATCGTAATGGCACCATTCGATTCGATGAACAAGTCAGTGAAGCTCACCGGGACTAAAGACCGAAGACTGACATGCAAAGGAACTGTCGTCGAAGAGAAAGTTAAGGCCAGACGTGCCCGATAAGCAAGTTCTCAAGCAGGCCGCAGAAAACATCGCCCAGCGCGTTAGGGTTGAGCTTCAGGGTGGCGGACTTCCATGTCGCGTCAGCGTTGAAGCAAAAGATGATCAGATTCACGGCACAGTTGAGGTTGTCAGTGTCGACGATATCAAAAACGCCGAGAAAGCTCTCTCCGGTTTGGGGTCAATCACACGCTCGCGACCTCCTGGCGACCAGGGAGGAGACCCACGTCTCGAATTGGACGTCCTTGTACCTCCCGAAACGAAGCCCGACAGATGGTCGAGCATTGATAACGCACCCCAAACATTCCATCTAACAATTCAAGCAACGTTAAAAGAGTCAGAAGTAGAGCAGCCAACGATTTTACCGATGGGAAATTCCGAAGGTAGCTGCGCCCTCGTCATGAAAGGTGGTGGCATCAAAGGACTCGCCTATGTCGGTGCGCTGGAAGTTTTACTCGAACACTACACGTTTGACCGGTACGTCGGCACCTCAGCTGGAGCGATTACGGCTCTGTTGCTGGCTGCTGGATACAAGACTGAAGAACTCAAGAAGATTCTTGAGGAGAAAGATTTCCGGGACTTCTTTGACGCGTCCCTATTGAAAAAGCCATGGAATCTCCTTGTGCATCAAGGACTCAACCACGCTGTTGCATTCACGAAGTGGATTGATGGCCTGCTGGCCAAGAAGCTTGACAGTGCTGTGCAGGTGACGCTCAAAGACATCGGCGATCGCGGTGATCGAGTCACCGTTTTCGCCAGCCGAAAGGGAAAATCTAAACTGACGTTTGACTCTGAAACGGACACAGACGAGACACCTGCCAGCTATGCGGCTCGTTGCAGCATGTCAATTCCATTGGCATTCGTCCCGCAAACGCATCAGGGTTTCTTGACCTTCGATGGCGGTCTGCAGCAGAACTATCCGGTCGGAGCTCTACTTGAAGAAGATCCTAATGCCAATTTTCTGGGACTCTACCTTGGTCCTGAGATTTTTCAGCTCAAAGAGAACCACAGGACAATCTTCGAGGTCCTGAATATCTGGTTGGAGAGCCATGATCCAGAATTCGTGAAGGAGTATCGCGATCGCACTGTCATCATTGATCCTGCCCCAATCGGTACACTCGACTTCGATCTGTCGAAGACAGAAAAGGAGTTTTTGCTGTTATGTGGTCGAGTCGGAGCACTTTCGCATCTGGAAAAGGACAGCGAAAGGCACAAGGCGGCGATTGCAGAGCGGGACACACTTCGAGTTGAAGTCGACGCGATTCGTCGGCGACGTAAATGGTGGAAATGCTTCAAACGACTGATCATTTTCGGTGCCATTGCGTGGCTGTCGTGGATCTACGTTCCGCAGGTATGCGGTTACCTATTCACTCCTTCACAGGCACAGATCAACGCCACTGAACTTCAGGTCTCGTCCGCTGTCTCTGAAGATGGTCGTGTGCCGCTTGAACAGCTGCCGATCACAGTGCGATTCGATGACCTACCTGCAGGAACCACTGTTGCGTGGGAACAGCCGTCGAAGGGCAAGCTCAACAAAGACAGTGAATCTGCCGAATTCAACCTCACAGATGAAGAGCGAGCAAACTTCAATGGTGAAATCGTCGTCACCCTTCGCGCGAACGTGACCTTCGCTGATGGGTCGACCGATGCGGTATCTAGAACGATTTCTGTATGGTCCGGCTTGGGCGTCGAACCAATCTCAGAATAGCCGAATTCAAGAGAGACTAAAATGATCCGTTTTTTGACTGTTTCAATGCTATCAGGAATAATTCATTCAGTATTGGCGTTGCCAACAGCTG
Source organism: uncultured Planctomycetaceae bacterium (assembly GCA_964481505.1). Classification (GTDB taxonomy): domain Bacteria; phylum Planctomycetota; class Planctomycetia; order Planctomycetales; family Planctomycetaceae; genus Fuerstiella. The sequence goes on from CAYZYB010000335.1 coordinate 3,410, forward strand.
GTCAACAATCGTCAGACGAACCAGTTCCATACGAGATTGGCACGGGATCCTGGCGCTACCCCGAGACGGCGTTCCGAATCACGAATAGTTCAAACCAGGACGTTCCAATTTCAAAGATCTCATTCTCTCTCTCTGATTTGAGGATTGACACGACGCCGCGACCGATGTTTGAGCTAATGTCGTTCCATGACACATTCATGCTCAAGGTGACAGATCTGGGATGGGGAAACTTTGAGTGCCCACCGATAACACTAGCCCCGGCCCAATTGCTGCAGGCAAAGGGACTTTGTTCCGGGGCTTTCAAAATTCCAGCACTTTCGCGGATCGAAGAAGGGCAACGGAGTGAAGCCTACTGTTTCCAGCGGCACCGCAAGGATCACGAGCCCTTCGGCCTTTGGGCCTATGGCCTATTCGGAAAAACGGTTGAGGACGATCGTCCAGGGCAGCTATATCACTATTCTCGGAACATCGATGAAGCTTTTCAGGTGGAATACCCGCAACCAGAGGATCACTACTACGATGGCGAGCCATTTCGAAGCAAGAACGATCCAGACAAATCTATCGTCAAGGTCTACGCAGACGCCTCGTTCGGTAACGTGCCTTTGCACTTTAGGCGCCTACAACCGATCCCGCTGAGTACGGAAGAGAGATTTCTCGACCGCATAATGGCGTCGCACTTATCCGGAGGTGTCACGCAGGGGGTTGCACTGTCGTTTGGCGACGTGAGCGAGTTTAATGTTGGTGGGGCAGTTGGATCACCTCCGTACGGAATCGTCGTTGACTTTCGTGGCTCAAAAGATGATTCGATTGATGTACCAACAGACGGCCTAACCGTACCAGCTGGATCCAACTTAACCATGCTGCTGCAAATCATTACAGAGAAATCTTGCGCCTTTCGACTGCAGTATCAGCCACACACCACAGGCGGAGCGTTGCCGATTCGCACTCTCCCCATTGACAAAAAGAAGACACTGAACGCTGTCGTTCCTCGAGCGTACGAAATGGGCTACGGTGAGACGAAACTCGTCATACGAGAATCGTGCAAACAATCTGTAGTTGAGCAAGCGATCCAGCAAGCAGCACGCGACGGGCTCTTGTTCTCCGGCGGGAAGACTCATGCATCGCGTTTTCAGCAGAATCGGCGATTTCGAGAGATGTTGCAATTGTGCAGTACTGTCTATAAATATCGAAAGAGCCTTGGAGGGCTCCTGGATCGTGTTGAAGATTTCTATGCTTCAAGCTTCCAAGAGTTGGAGACCAACGATAAATGGGAAGAGATGACGGATGGCTATGAGCTTGGAACTCACGACTGGAAGGAGAATCTGAGGGTGTGTTACTCCATACTGTGTAGACGTCGCCCTGATCAGGCATCCAAACTTGCAATCGAATATTACAACGCAGGCTGCACCGAACTGCTTTCAGTTGCCCTTTCGGTCGCGAACGCCAGACGGTTCGTAGTCAGCAACCGCAACGCAATAGATCGCAAAGCGTTAGACCATAAGTGGAGAGAGCTTTCGACGAGATCGTATGTGTATGCTCCACCCGAATTGGTCTTCCTCGCGTCAATCCTCGGTGTCGAGAACTGGGCGCCACTTTCTCAGATGGACACTAGTATGTTTCCAGCAGTCGGCTTTGCATGTAGGTACAACAAATCGAAGTCGTTGCGGACCGTCATTACAAAAGCCCTCATCGAGCTTGCAAAGCCGAACGAGTCCACGGCCGACAACGACGTTGCACCAACGCCACCCCGAGCGATTTCGGGACTCCTCGATTCACTCACGTTCTGCCAACAAACTGGCTTTGAGCACGTCGTCGCCGAGGTCATCAAAGCCAAGAAAGAAGACCCCGCGTCAACGGAAATACTCCTTTCCGGACTTCGGTATCTTAAGGCAACACGATACCGAGGTGTAGAAATCTACCAAGCGTTAGTGACGTGCCCATTCAGCTCGGAGGTAAGGGAGGTCTCGCGAGATCTGCTGGTCTCGCGACATTAAAACAAATTGCATCTGAAGAACAATTTCTGAGGTAGATGTACGGCAAGTGCTTTTCTACGCGAGAGCTTTGGGGGATTGACGAGCAGTAATGATTACGAACGAACTGGACATCAAAGCAGGAATCTCGGTATTGAACGCAAATATAGTGCACGAAATTGACCTGATGCTGGACCAATTCAGAACCGTTGCAATTCCAAACGAATACTTCATGCAGGCAGAATTGTACTCTCGGTTAAGGGCAATTCCGCGGTTGAACCGCCCATACAAAATGATGAAAGGGTCGGTTCCAGCGAGTGTCTTGCGGTAGCCCATGATTGGTGGACTCCGGAATGACGTTTATGCAAGAAGTTTTTTATTGTGGATTTCTTCGACCTGGTTTGGAGTTTTGTATCCGAGTGTGTGGTGGATTCTTTTTGAGTTGTAGAACGCTTCGATGTATTCAAAG
>CAYZYB010000336.1:0-5841 GCA_964481505.1 uncultured Planctomycetaceae bacterium
ATGCTTTCGTGCGAATGCTGCTTGGCCGTCTTGAGCTTGGTCGCAGTGCAAAGTGCTGCAATGCGGCGTATTTGTATGCACTCTACGGAGCGATTCACGACATCGACTGGCGGGAGGTTCCGGAAAAGAAGAAGGCAGAGTTCAAAGCTTTCACAGCGGAGATGAGGGAGTCCGGCCGGTTTTCGGGTTAGGTACTGTTTTGAAGTTGTGAGCTATCATCGTTCTTCCACCTGAAAAATTTCTGCTCCTCGGCGATTTGACGGAATGTTGGTTTTGCTCTACGAAGCCGAAAGGACGTAGATGAGTCAAAAGATCTTTCGCAGTGTTTCCACAACAGCTGCGGGACTCAGTGATGATCTTCATCAAGCGATTGTCGCCATTGGGCCGATCAGCCTTCGTCGCAGAAATTCCAAACCGTTACTTGAGGTTCTCTGCCGAAGTGTGGCCGGCCAACAGCTTTCGACAGCAGCCGCTCGGACAATCTGGGGGCGTGTGCTGGACGATGCTGACAGCGTTCCGCTTCAAAAGTACCTGCAAAGAGTCACTGTTGAACAGCTGCGAATGTGTGGTCTGTCCAACGCCAAGTCGAAGACAATGAAAGCCATTGTTTCTGCAGCAGAAACAGGAAAGCTCAACAAACAACAGCTGCAACAGATGTCGCAGGATCAGAGGGCAGCAGTTCTGACGGAGATCTGGGGCGTCGGCCAATGGACGTCCGACATGATGGGAATCTTCTACTTCGGCGACAAAGACATCTGGCCGGATAACGATGTCACAGCCACAAAAACACTGCAGCGATTGACGAGCAAACGCAGAAAAACGGCACTCACTGCGGCTCGCTTTGCTCCGTATCGAAGTTACCTTGCCATGTACATGTATCGTTTCGCCGATGTTGGTGTACCATCTGCATGATGCGGGCAGCTGGCAAGTGGAATGGAATCAGCGTCTGGGATTTTGCAGTCCTGCTGCATGGCGCGAAGGATGGATGGTGTGAGACTCTTCAGTGAAGAGAGCAATCGCCACTTAAGATCGGCCCTCAGAGTAAATGTATGTCACGCGTCGCGATTGTCACACCTCCCACGACGGGTTTTCGGTCCGGTAACGATGTCACAGCAAAACGCTGGGCGTCAGTGTTACGCAAGCTCGGACACTCCGTAGCTGTCTGCCAATCGCTGCCTGATCAGAACTTCGACACGTTGCTGGCTTTGCACGCACGGCGCAGCGCCAATGCTGTTTCTGAATTTCGAAAACAGCACTCGGAAAAACCGATCATTGTGGCACTGACGGGAACCGACCTGTATCGAGATATTCGTAACTCCGCATCCGCACAGAACAGTCTCAAGCTGGCTGATCGACTCATTACGCTGCAGGAACGTGGCATCGACGAGATTCCCGAAAAGCTGCGTTCGAAGGTTCGCACCATCTACCAATCGGCCGATTTTCGCCAAAGACGCCACGGGGCACTGAAACGCGTTTTCGAAATCTGTGTTCCAGGACACTTGCGTTCCGTTAAGGATCCTTTTCGCGCCGAACTCGCGTCACGAGATCTGGCACCCTCTTCTCGAATTCGCATCACTCACGTGGGCGCTGCCTATTCCGATTCTATGGCCGCTAAAGCCACGGCGGCCGCTGAAAATAACAGACGGTACCGCTGGCTTGGGGAAAAAACACGTTCTGACACTTACCGACTGATTGCGAGGAGCAAAGCGGTTGTGGTTTCGTCAAGGATGGAAGGGGGAGCCAACGTGATTTGCGAAGCCGTTGTTGCCGGAGTTCCCGTGCTGGCCTCAAGTATTTCCGGAAACATCGGAATGCTGGGAAGCGACTACGAAGGCTACTTCGAAACAGGAAAGACGAAGCAACTGTTGTCCCTGATGGAAAGGATCGAATCCGATCCGCGATTCCACAATCATCTGCGAAAACAATGCAGACACAGAGCTCGATTGTTCACTCCCAAACGAGAACTCCGCGCGTTCAAATCGATCATGGCAGAGCTTGAGGCTCTTACTCGCTAAGCGAGGTCTGTGCAGACGATCGGAAGCGAAAGACCCATGTGGCCAGGAGTGCTCCGGCGGCGATACCACAAAGATTGGCCGCGGCGTCGAGTGGGTCGGTGGTGCGGTTTGGCATCCACATTTGCAACCATTCTGTGCCGATCGCATGAACCACAAGCAGTACTGTTGCGGCACGCCGAACTCGAAAGTTTGCGTGTGGTCCAATCAGCGAAAAACACAATGTCGCGAAGACTGTGTAAGCGCCAAGGTGCAGAATGATGTCACTGACGGTCCGCAAATGCGTCAGCGGAGTGTTGCGAACCGCTGCGAACGGATTTCCGGACAGTAGCGCCCATGAAATCAGCACGAACATCAGTACGCAAAGGGCAACATGAAGTTGACGAGGCAGTTTTTGAAGTTGATTGAGGCGCATAGACTTTCTGACAACACTGGTCGTCTGCGCTGCAGATCCCTGAGCACATGACGACAAAATTCAGAGTCGCGTCCTGCAATTCACAAAGATTACCGAAGGTCGACGAATGCAGCGTCACTGCGTTCTGCCTGCCAAACGGTGGCTTCCGATCCGCATCCTTTTGCCGATCGGTTGGTGTGTTGCAACGTTAGGTCTCGAACCACGCTCACTCAAACGGAATTCTGTGGAATCTCTCACGTCGGAGATCTCGCTCAGCCAGTGACAGCAAATTTTTCTCAGCCAGGGAATGCTCGCCAGCTGCCAGATCTCTTCTTTCCGATGATTTGTACCCAATAAGATTGGCCTGTTTAGCCCGTAGAATCAGCATTTTCGTGGCGGAGCAGAACAGGGTTTGCTCATGGAGCAATTCCCTGACCGACACATTCGGCATGATTGGCCGGAGTTTGGAGTGGGGCTGATCTTGATTTTCTGACTGGTCAATCTGCAAAGGCGTTACGGTCTGCAGCAAGGCGAAACGGAAGTGTCGAATGAGGAGCTGCGGCGCTTCTGGCGCTTTGCCCAGGCGCGTTCTATGTTGTATGGAACTCACAGGTTGTGAAATGTCGACGTTTGAGGTTTCGTCGAATAATCATCACCTTTGACACAACTGACAAAAACGAACAAAGGCATCTTCCCCGGCTGTAGCCCTCTGTCCTTCGCCATCCGCGGTGGGACTGGGTTGCCAGGCAAGCAAGCGAGCGGAGCAATTCATGAATAGCCACGATTCAAATACAGTCCTTGATGACGCATCCACATTGACAGCCCTTGTGCCAATGTGGGATGCCGGCGAAGAGACACTGGTTTTCCCGGCATCAGGCAGTTTCGTATGCGGCAGCGGAACTGAAAGTGCGGCTCGCATTCAGATCCCCGGTGTCGAAGAGCGACACTGTCGTCTCCTCTGCCGAGTGTCGGAAGTTAAGGTGGAGCCATTCGGCAGCAATTCTGTATTGGTGAACGGTCTCCCCGTCTTCGGATCGAAGGTTCTGGAAGCGGACGACATCATCTCTGTCGGACCGGCGGAATTTCGCGTGGAGCGACGTCGTGAAAGTCGTATGTGTCGAGTGAACGTCATTGCTGGCCGTACAAAGTCCGTTCGTAGTCCCGCTTTCATTAAAGAGCAGGATGAACCCCTTCAAGGCCCCGCCCTCGAAGTCGACAGGTGTCCGGATGTTACCGAGAAACCTGAAGTCTTAAGTGGCAGTACGGATTCTGAGAAGCCGCCCCAATCAACGCTTGAGCAGTCGGAGGCAGCTATTGATTCCTCTATCGATCTACAAATGGAGAATCTTGAAAGCCAGTTAAATGAGGCATTGTCTGCACCAGAGGCGCCGTCAACGGCGGGGATCTCTACCGCTGCCCATGCTCCGCTGATGCCAGTATTGTCTCGGGCGACGCAGGAGAATCGACGCCGCTTGCTTGACGCGAGGGAGGCTCAACTAACAGAATGGTACGCGAATCTGGAACTGCGTCGCGCGGAACTCGATATTCGTTCCACAACACTCGCACGTCTGCAGGCACAACTGACCGAACGTCAGGCTGACCTGGAATCTCGTGTTGCGGAGTTGGAGGTGCAGCGGCAGGAAGAGGCACTGGCCTTCCGTGTTGAAAATGAACGGGCAGCTGCCGAAGCTCGTCGGCAAATCGAGAGCGAACGCGCTGAGCTGGTCGAACGCGACGAGCAACTCAATCAGGAACGCGTTGATCTCGAGGCCCAATCCAAAAGAGTTGAAGCTTCTAAGCAAGCTGTTGCAGAACAGATGAAGGAGCTTGGAGAATCTCGCCGGACTCTTGCGGAAGAACGTCTGACGTATCAGCAGGAACAAAAAGCCGCCGCGAAAGACCTTGAGAATCGTGAGTCGGCGCTGCAGAATCAGCAGCAGGAGCTCGACGTCCGAGCCGAGAGTTTTCGGGAGCTTGAAGTTGTCCGAGAGGAAGTCGAAAGACGCACGGCAGATCTGGACGCGCAACAGCTGGAATTAAATTCACTCGCCGAAGAACTCGTCGGCGTTGAAGCTGTCCGCGATGATGTAGTGGCACGCGAAGCGGCGTTGGCTGAACTTCAGGCGGAAGTTGACGAACGCGCACGGCAATTCAGTGAACTCGAAAGACTTCGGGGCGAGCTTGATGTTCGTGAGGCGGAGCTCCAGCAGCGTCTGGCCGACCTTCAACCGCAATTGGAGGCCGTTGCGCAGCTTGAAACAACATCTCAGGAAGTTGCAGACCGTCAGCAGGCAGTTGAAGAACAACAGCAGGCCGTAGAAGCGGAAGCGGTTCAGCTTTCCACTGCTGCCAGTGAAGTTGCCGCCGAATGGCAGCGCATCGAAGAAGCACGCCAGCAGTCGGCGGAAATCAATCAGCAGTTAGAAGAACTGGAGTCCAGGTCGGCTGCTGTCGAAGCAAGAATCGCCGAGCTGAATGAGTTGGAATCCTCCGCAACGACGCGTGAAAGCGAAATGCAGGCGCTGTCAGAACAACTCGCGGAAGAGACGAAAGCAATTGAGTTGGCTCATCAGGAACTGTCTAAAGTTCAGCAGGAAACGGAGAGTGTCGCGGAATCGAACCGAGAGCTGGAGGTTCGAGAAGCGAATGCTGCCACACTTGCTGATGAATTGGAAAAACAGCAGGTCCTGGTTGAAGAACGTGAGATCGCCGTGCAGCAACGTGAAGCTGCGTTAATCGATCGCGAGGCTATGGTTCAGGAACGCGAAACCACGGCTGAACGCAGCGAAGCGAATGTGCGAGACCTTACTTCTGCGGCAGAGGAACGTGAAGCGGCCGTCTTGAGTCGGGAGGAAGAACTGTCTCAGTTGGGCGAACAGCTGCAGGCTCAAGCTCAGGAAATCCAGGCGGCCGCTCAGGCAGCAGACACTGCGTCCGTTGCTGCTGACACGGCCAGAGTCGACACTCTTACGCAAGAACTCACCGCAGCAAGAGGTGAGTTCGAGGCACTTGCAATAGAACGTGATGAGCTTCAACAGAAGATCTCGGAACTGACTGATAGCTTCGCAGCCGAACGTTCTCAGCATAATGCCGAGGTTGCAGAAGCCGTCGCAAACGCATCACAGCCACCGAGCAGCGACGCTGGTGAGATGCTGCTTGAGATCACCGCGTTGAAAGCAGAATTGGCGACGAAGTCCAGCAAGGCTGAAGACACATCTGAATTCGTCGCGAAAATCGAACAGCACGAAGAGACGATTTCGCAGTTGACGGAAAAGCTTGAGGGCGCCCTGAAAGAGGTTGGCAATCTTAAAGAGAATTCAGACGTCAGTGGTGAAGATTCGAAGGCGGAGCTTGAAAACTACCACTCAATGATCGAACAGTTAACTCAAAAGGTCGAAGAGCAGAATGCCGAGATCGTGTCGCTTCGTGCTGAAG
>CAYZYB010000337.1:0-5840 GCA_964481505.1 uncultured Planctomycetaceae bacterium
GTCCAATGGAGTACCTCTCGAGCTTTTGTTATGTCTGCCGAAGTCACTTTGATGTCTGCTTTGTGGAACGGTCGGCTGGCTGTCTTGTTTTTCGTTTTCCCCAGAAGAGATTCCAGTCTGGTGATAATGTCGTTCAACGAAACTGGTGTCCCTCCCCCTCCGAGATTGAATACTTCGTGGCCAACAGGCTTCAATGCGGCGATCGTCCCACGAGCGATATCATCGACATGGGTGAAGTCACGGGACTGGGTGCCGTCACCAAAAAGCTCGATCGGCTGTCCACTGTCAATCCACTGAATGAATCGAAAGATACACATGTCCGGTCGCCCGGCCGGACCATATACAGTGAAGTATCGGCACACTGAGATGTCAATGTCGTAGAGGTGATGATAGGCGTACGCCATTGCCTCGGCTGACTTCTTACTGGCAGCGTAAGGCGAAATCGGCGTATTCACTGCCAGTGACTCACGGAACGGCATTTTCTGTCCGGCATACAGTGACGACGTGGAAGCCAGTACGTATTTCGGGACACCAGTTCGGCGAATGTTCTCTAGCAGGTTCAGGCTGCCTAGCGCGTTCGTGGTCATGTAGATGTATGGGTTTTCCATGCTGTAACGTACGCCGGCACGGGCAGCAAGGTTCAGAACGCCGTGGAACTGTTGCCCATCGAACAATCCGGCAACGGCGTTTGCGTCTTCAATGTCGATTTGGTGAAACAAGAACCGTTCGTTTTCAAGGCCCGCCAGGCGATGTTGTTTCAGTGAGACGTCGTAATAGTTATTGAGGTTGTCTATTCCTACGACATGGTGGCCGTCTGCGAGTAACAATGCCGTCACTCGGGATGCAATGAATCCGGCACAACCTGTAACAAGGTATGTGCATGGTTCTGATGAGTCAGGATTTTCGTTTACAGGCACAGGACGTGGATTTCCTCTCGACGTTGTTAGGGAGTCATTGATTCGGATTCAGGGCATTCATCGCTCTGAAGTTTCGTCGGCGGTGACACAATGGTGCTGCCATGCTATGCAGTACTTCGTTGGCCGTCGCTTACGTCTGTTCAAAGTCCACGATAACACTTGCGATTTCGTTGGGTTGAGGTCTGGCGCGTCTCACTCTAAAAGGTTGCTGTAGGTTGCGTCGATTTGCTGGACGACGACGGGCCACGCAAAGTTCTGTGCAATTGCTTCTCGGGCAGCTGTTCCGGAGGTGTGATTTGCTAAGGCGATTTTCAGTTGGTCGGACAAGTCGTCAAGTTCACCGGGCTGGTAAAGAAATCCTGTTTTGTTGTGTCTGATCAGATCACGGCAGCCAAATGAATCGGGCGCGACAACTCGTCCTTTCATGGCCATCGACTCCATGACCGCCGTCGGTAATCCCTCGCTGTGGCTGGTGACGACAACTGCCGCGGCGGAATGTGTAAAACTCAGAGCAGTATCGTGCGGCACGCTTCCCATCAACTGCACGTTCGACGGTACCGCTTTTCCGTAATACGGTTCAACGTTTTCACGATCCAGCTGTTTTCCAATCATCACAAACTCGAGTTCAGGATGCCGTCTGGCAAGATCAAGAAACAGTCGTGGATTTTTAACTTCGGCTAGGCTGCCAGAAAATAGTACGTAGGAATCGAGATGCTCGTAACCCGCTCGCTCATGCACAGGACGTGCCCTGTCGCATTTTTCGGTGTCGACACCATTCGGGATGACTTCTGTTTCAATCCCATGTTCGCGTCTCAAAAGCTCACTTAGCCAATAGCTAATGCTGATGCGGACATTGGCCTTTGACGCATCCTGAATCAAAGTTCGATTGATCTCTTCTTGCCATGGAGCCAGTTTTCCGCCCCAGTCTTCCGGAAAGTAAAGTGTGTGATATGTGTGAATCCACGGGGTGCCAGATTGATTTGCTGCTGCACACGATTTAATGAAGTTTGGGTCCACGTGACTATGAACAACGCCGAAGTCTGATAACTGAATCGAATTCATCGCGTCCCGAGTAATCGCGTTGCCATCGTTTCGCAGCGCCCAACGGGACAGTTCGATTTCAGGAAACAAACACACGTTATGTTGAGAATGCCGCTTGATTGATTCTAAGTGGTTCCGGACTCCGCCTACACCAGCTCGAGCAAAAGCAAACCCAACAGCCACAGACTGCTCTGTAATGGCAGCGTATTCCTTTCGGATAAGCTGCCCGACCTTTCGTTTTTGAAGGAAGTCCCGAATCATGCAGATTGATTCTGTGGTGGGACAGACACAGTGCTGTAATTGATTTCTGCCCCGTACGACAAAAATAGTTGTCTCAGGTCTTCGCTGAAGAATTCACCATTCGGTTCTGGGTTGAATTTCATGAACACGCGACCATGCTCAGTGAGCTGATTTTTTCTCAAGTCTTTGAGGAAAAAGTCCCATTCTTCCGTTCCCCAAAGGTTCTCTGTGGCGTGATTGTTAAAGCAAATGGCAAATGCGGTGATTGCGTCGAATCGCCGACCAAAATCAGGAAGCGGTTGGTTAGCTTGTACGAACAGCTCTTGGCGGTTGACACCAAGCAACTGAACCATTTCCGTGTAGAAATCGTGCCCTGGTACATCAACGGTCATTACCTGATGTCCGTTCTCTTGGCATATGAATGGAAAATACCCAGCTCCTGTGCCGATATCGAGTATCGAAATGTGCTGATTGACGGGGACTCGTAGAAGTTCGTAGTGTGACAGGGCGGTCTTTATCCATCGCTCGAAGTCGAGATACTTGCTGAAACCGGGGTACGGGTCGGCGCTTATATATCTGTCGTATAGCGATTGGAACTGAACCTGGTCGATCGAATCACGATAGCGATCGGCCCCTGACTTTTCGCTAGCCGGGTTACCAAGTAACCGACTTAGAAATCTTATTGCCATTTCGTGTCAGCCGTTCTTTATGTTGCAGTACGAGTGAATTTTTGAGAGCACAGTTTGTGTCAAACCTGTCGGGTTGAAATGGTTTTCAATCCGATTCATGTTGACGGTGCCGCGTTGTTGTCGCTCATTTTTGTCGGTCAATAGCCGCGACATAATGCGTGCAAGCGAGTCAACGTCATGCGGGGTGGATAGAATGTCTGTGGCTTCGCTGCTACCAACGGCTTGGCGAATTCCCGAAATGTCAGTGCCACATACACAGCGCCCAAGTGCCATGGCTTCAAGAACGGCATTTGGACAGCCTTCCTTGATTGAACTGTGCACCACCAAATCAGAAGCCGCCAGCACGTCGGTTGGATTCCGGACTTCGCCCAGAAAGCGAATGGAGCTACATAATGCTAAGTCAAACGCCAGTTCTTTCAACATGCCCTGCGTAGAAACCGGTCGCCCTGCCAGCACCATTCGTAGTTTTAGATCGGGCTGATTTTCCAGTACTTTTGCAAATGCCTTCAGCAGAGTGACGTGATCTTTGAATTGGGTAAGATTCGCAACCATGCTGATCAACAGCTCGTCGTCCTTTATCCCATTTGCGGATCGCCATACCCTGTCATCGACATTTTTAGAAATTCGAATTCCGTTGTTAATCACAGAAACTCGTGTCTCGGGCAGACCGAATTTGTTGAGCAGGAAATCGCGGCCTTCAAACGAATTCGAAACCACGTCCGGAACGCTGTTCAGGACTTTTCGTTCTGTGCGACTGCCGTAAATGTCTCGACCTTCGTCGCGTTGGTTCCACCATGTGTATTTGGCCCCTGTCTGTTTCCAGATCAGGCCCATGATCTTGCAGTTAAATCCAATATACGGCAGTAGGTAGTCCGGCTTGATTTCAGTGCGGATGAATTTTGCCAGTCGACGTAGAGTCAGAAAATGGCCCAGTTTCCCTGTGCGATTCCAGTTGAGTGGAAACGTGTAGGCCGGGATGTCCAGTGCTTTCAATTCGGCTTCCATGCGAGATCCGGACGCCCACGCCAGAAACGCAATGTCGCAGCCAACCGTTTCTTTTAATTCTTCCGCAAGTATCAAAGCCTGACGTTCGGAACCTCCCAGGCCAGCAAACTGTCCCAGGACGAAAAGAAACTTCCTGCCTCTGAATTGCTCGATCAAAGTCGGATCAATGCTACTCACACCGAGACCACCTGTTGACTGTGAGACATTTGGCACAACCATTCTTCGAGGACCAGCAATAACCAGATATTCACGACGCGGCCATTGTTAAGATTTGTTGTGACCTGTTCCCGATCGAACCACTGAGCGATTCGGGCTCCGGGATCCGTCAGGCGATCGCGAATTTCGCCCGCCTCGGCAGAACTGCGATTGAACCATGTCTGCAGCGGTAGTTCGAAACCCTGTTTCGGTCGAAACGCAAAGGCGTCTCCGAGTTTTTTCGCTGCCAGTTGCTTTAAAGGGACCTTGCCGCAAAAGTTACGTCCGTCGGCGTCTCGCGTGTACAACGCCTTGGGATTGATATGTCGCACTGTGTCGAAGAAACGCCGGTCCAGCATGGGGGGGCGAACTTCTAAACCAAATCGCATACTGGCGATGTCCACTTTTCCCAGAATGTCTTCCGGCAGAAATGTTTCCAGATCACTTCGCTGGATCCGGTTAACGTCCTGACATTGTTCTGCCAGTTCGAATGCCTTCGCGAATTCATGACAGTTTTGGTCTGCTAGAAATCGCAGTTCCGGCCGCCACAATTGTTCTCGCTCAGAGTTCGTGAATCGAATGACGCACTGCGTCCAGTGATCAGGATTGGATGCTGGTTGGTCAGTTGCCGGATAGCGCCACGGCATCATCGTCTTCGCCAGTGGGCGAAGTTTGTCTCGCCAGCCGTTGCTGCTTTGGCCGCTGTAGTAATCGATCTTACGGAGCCAGTTTCCGTAGGTGCCATATCCGGCGAGTAGTTCGTCGCCGCCGTCTCCGGAAAGGACCATCGGGACTTCGCTGCGTGCAAGCTGGCAGACGTGCCATGTTGGAATCGCCGACTGATCACCAAACGGTTCACCATAGTGGCGGACCAGTTCCGGAAGAATGTTCAATGCGTCAAAGCGGACGATTTCTTCGTGGTGTTCTGTGCCATAGGTTTGGGACACCAGTTTGGCGTATTCCAGTTCGTTGACGTTTTCGTCTTCGAATCCAATGGAAAACGTTTTGATAGGCGAATCAAGCAATTCGGACATGTAGCCAACGACAAGTGACGAATCGATGCCGCCAGACAGCAGTGCCCCAAACGGAACGTCAGAGACAAGATGGCGGCGGACAGAATCTCTGAGCGATTCGTCGATTTCCTCGACAAGTGTCGCGGCACTTGCTTTTCTTTTGCCCGTGAATTCGGGATGCCAGTAGCGTTCGATTTTATGATGAGGTTCCGACAGACGAACGGTAATGCGGTGCCCTGCAGGAAGCTTGAACACACCGCGAAATGCTGTGCGTGGTGCCGGGATGTATTGAAATCGAAGATACAGGTCTATCGAACAAAGGTCGATCTCGCCCTGCCAGTCCGGCATTGTCTGAAATGCCTGAAGCTCTGAGGCAAACGCAAAACCGTCGTCAGTAATTCGGTAAAGCAGTGGCTTGATCCCGAAGGGATCACGAGCTGCGAAGAGTTCGTTTTTGGTGAAGTCTGCCACGGCGAAGGCAAACATCCCTTCCAGTCGTTCGACGCAATTCTTGCCCCACTGGCGGTAGGCGTTTAGTACGACTTCTGTATCTGATTCTGTTCGGAATTGATGACCGAGCTTGTGGAGCTGGTCTCGGAGTTCCCGATAGTTGTAGATTTCGCCGTTGAATGTCAGGTGGACTCTGTGATCCGGAGTTGGCATCGGCTGCCGACCGCCAGCAAGGTCGATAATCGACAGTCGGGAGGGCCCAAGAGCAAGATTGTCTCGCACGAACGTAC
>CAYZYB010000338.1:0-5840 GCA_964481505.1 uncultured Planctomycetaceae bacterium
CCAGGGACCAGCGACGAATTTGCAGATTTGTCCAGCAACGACGACATCGAAACACCAGGCTCACTGTGGCTCGCTTTGTTCTTTGGGTTTTCTGTTTCGATGCTCGGGATTTCGGGCTTCGAGAGTTCTTCTAACTTCGTGGAAGAACAGGAGCATGGTGTCTTCCCGAAGACACTTCGAAACATGTGGATCGCGGTGAGCTTCTTCAATCCGCTGATGGCGTTGCTGGCGCTTTCCGTCTTATCGATGGTAGAAGTCGACCAGAATCAAACCGCCTTATTGGCCCATATGGGAACTCAGGTCGGCGGCGATTGGTTGGGAACCTTGATTTCAGTGGACGCTGCGTTGGTGCTGAGCGGAGCGGTCCTGACCAGTTTTGTCGGTGTGACGGGGCTCGTCCACCGCATGACGCTCGATAGATGTTTGCCTCAGTTTCTGCTGAAGACAAATAGCAGGGGAACGACGCATCGTATCGTGATTGCATTCTTTCTGTTGTGTGTTTCCGTATTGTTTATAACGCACAACAGAGTTCCAACGGGCGCTGGGGAATCAATATCCGCCGTCGTAAGCGGGCTGCCCGAATTCTCGGAAGACTCATCTGAAGAGGTGGTTCGTCGCACGGTGAACCGCGCCGTGCTTTCTGAGGATGATGCTGTTGTTTCTGCGGAGACGAAAGAGCTGTTTCGTACACTGACAAAAGACAATCGTGCCAAGCTTCCCACACAGACGGAAGACCAAGTGAAGGAAACACTTCATGCTGCGGTCGAAAACGCTCAGATCAAGAAGCTGGCGGGCATCTACACAATCTCGTTTTTGTCTGTCATGATTCTGTTCGGTCTGGGCAACGTTCTCCTGAAACTGAAACGTTCAACGCTCCCTCGCCCAGCACAGGCCCGCTGGATCTCAGTGATCATTGCAATCAGTGGAGTTGTTGCGGGACTGATCGGAAATGCTCTGATTGACAGTGCGTATGTCTGGACATTCCTGCAGTACTTCATTCCATCGATGATCGTGATTCTGATCATGCTGGAACGCATCGCGCTGCTCAAGGGATTCCTTGTGATGGTGCGCAGCCTGACCGCCGGCATTGTTGGCCCAATGACGAAACTGACCAAATGGGTGCGTTCCAAGATCGACGAAATCAACGCTCAGCAGATCGTCTTCTTCACTCGCGGAGACAATATTGCGAACCTTAATAACGCATTGCTCTACGTTCGACAAAACGAACAAACCAATCGGCTGAAGATCGCGATCATCACCAACGAGGATGTCAAAGTACCGGATTCGCTGGCGCAGGAACTCGAATTCCTCGATCAGGCCTATCCGGAGATCGATGTCGAATTTGTGCAGAAGGAAGGGCGATTCAGCCCGGAACTCATCCAGGAGCTGTCCGACGAATGGGGCATTCCCAGGAATCTGATGTTCATCGGAAGCCCCGGTGGACGATTGCCGTACGACCTCGCAGAACTCGGTGGCGTGCGGTTGATTATCTGATCAAGCTGGAAATACAGCAAAGTGCGGCACACGGAGATGCTGGCTGGACTCAATGTGCAGCCTCGATGGCCGAGGAAGTGTGAGGATTCTGTTAATTCACAGCTTAATCCCTACACTGGAGCCCTTGAATTGCCTATCTTATTTGCCAAGGGCCTACCGCCACAGACCTTATTTAAATTAAAGTCCCATGCGAATTCTCCGTTATTCGATCTTATCCTTATTGGTTGGAGTTCTGACAGCGGGACAGTCCCCTGCAGCGATTATCACGTACGACGTTCGTGGTACCAATGGCGATTTCGACTTCAACGCTCAAACTGGTACTTTCACGGACACCAGTGGTGGAGTCTCCGATGGTTTGCAGATTACGATCGCGTCATTCGTTGCGGGTGTAGCTGACGGGCAGGTTAACGCAACCGGGACGTCATTAGGCGTAAATGCGGGTCCGACCATCGACGACACCGACCAACTCGACGGGGATGCCGGCCTCGAATCTCTAACCTTCTCTTTCAACAACCTGGCGTCTATCGCAAGCGTAACGCTTACGGAAATCGACATTCTTGGTTTTGCAGGAGGTGATGCTGGAACACTCGATATCGGAGGTTCTTCGGGAGCGATCGCAAGTGGGACATCGACGGTAATTCCTGGTCACGGCAACCTGGAGGGGAACTCCTTTTCGATTGCGTACACTGGAACCGTGAATGGGTTTGGCATCACCTCTTTGTCATTTGATGTAATACCTGCGGCCGTCGCCGCCGTACCTGAGCCGAATAGTGTCGCTATGCTTGGTCTGCTTTCTGCAGGCTTTAGCTGCTACCGGTTGCGTCGTCGAAGGAACAGATAATCGGCTGCAATCCTTACCACACCCACCCATACAATCACAAACCTGGTTGGGCTCATTTAAGGTTGTCGAGGGATTGTAAAATCGCAAGGTGGTTAGTCGACGCGTCCCGCCTGGCTGTTCATCACGCTCACCACCTTATTTGCTTTTCGTGGTAAGCAGTGGTCTCGCGTTTTTTCTTGTCCAAGCTGTGACAAATTGCGTCACGTGCAGTAGTAGCCAGTAGCCAGTTGCCATGATGCTGGTTTAGTTGTCTGTTGCTTCCTCTGCGGACTCTTGCTCCGAAGCAGACTCTTCCTTTTTCGTCTCCTCTTGCTCTTCGGCTTCTTCGTTGGTCGGCGTGTCGTCATCATTGGCATTATCGCCGGACTTCCCGGCCGAATCAGCCTCCGGGAACGTGAAGTCCTCCCATGGTGACACATAAGAATCAACGATGGTTGTGACTGCATCATCCGTCAGCTGCAATAGGTAAATCGCTGCCAATTGTCGATAAGGCGTTTCTCCGCCCTCGGCCAGAACTTTTGTGAATGCTTTTTCAGCTGCCTTCAAATTACCAAGTTCCAGTTCTGCCAGCCCCGTCATGAAACGAGGTTCGTTGCGACTGGTCGGAATCATACTGAATGGTATTTGCCCTTGCTGCAACAGCGTCAGCGGCCAGCCTGGTAGCGACGACCCACCGCCTAAAGCGTCCACTGCGGGAATCAAAGGCAGCAGCTGAACCAGCGTCTTCATCATGTCCGGGCTTTTGGACTCGAACCGATCAAAGATGTTGATATTACTTTGATACGCCAAAACCGCTTCTTCGTATTCCCCCTTGCTGAGATAACTGATTGCGACCGGAGAGTGCCATTTGATACCTGCGAATTCCGGGGAGTTCTGGTTCTCCTTTGCGGCAGCACCAAGCTGTGTAAGAATCTGATAGGCGTCCTCTAACTTCCCTGCTTCCGTCAGTAATTCACCTCGAAGCAAATTTCCCTGCGGGAGTCGCTGCAGCAGGCCTTCATCTTTCTTAATCTGTTCCAACGCCAGCAATACGTGTCCGTTGCCAGCCAGCCCACGAGCCAGTTCCAGCTTCTGCATCGCCTGTTGTTGCGGGTCTTCCGGCATCGGCTGGCTGGTGATTTCTTCCAGTTGCTTTCTGATTTCTTCATCGCGCGTCTTCCATCGATTTTGATTCTCATACGTCTCGGTCAATACAGCTTCGGCGTCTGGATTCTCCAGCAATGCGTCTTCTTCCAGTTCCAGATACCGATTGACACATTCCAGTGCCAAATCAAACCGGTTTCTTTCCGCGTAGAGCCCGGTCAGTCTTCGCCAGCTGTCGGAGTCGTCCGGCTGTACTGTTGTCGCCTGCCGAAAAGCCATGACGGCTTGCATATACCGCAAATCAGATACGTCTTTCCCGTTCAACGCTGTGGCAATCGCCTGCTCTGTCGATAGCAGGCTCAGGTAAGCGTTTCCAAGAGTGCGGTAAGCTTCGTCATTTTGTGGGTCTGCGAGCAGGGCCTTGTTGGCGCTGCGGATGGCAAGCATTGGAGCACCGAGTGCCCGGCCAAGATACGCCATATACTGGCTGTTGGCAGGATCGCCTCCAGAAGCATTCGCGATGTTGAACGTGATTTGTGCCGGCAGAGTATCCAGTTCCAGAATGTGCTGAGCTTCTCGAAGACTGGCGTTCTCAACGCGACGCTTTCGATACAGATACTGTTCATAGAAGCCAGGTTCGCGAGCGAAATCAAAGCGTTCGGCGGGAGCATCGGAATCTGCATTCGCTTCCTCGTCATCCGGACTCTCAGTTCGGAAAGCGATGTCACGCACGTTATACGGAGAAGGTTCTGTGGGGTCGTCCGTGCGGCGAAAGAAGACTGCCGATGGACCTCGACTCGACTGATTCCATGCCTGATCCTGCATAAAGCGGCGGACCATCGGATAAGCCGGCCTGCCCGGTGGCGACAGACGCAACATGACCTGCGTGATTCCGTAGTCGTTGTACTCCGTCAGCCAGTCTGCGTTATAGCCCGGAGGCAACGTTGCCTCTTCAGTGCCCGCGGCCGTTGCGGGTGGGGCGACAAGACTCTTTCGCAGGCTGTCAAACTTTGCGGCAATAGACTCGTCGTCGTTGAGGCTGCCGAAGATTCCCGTTCGACTATCGATAAAACTCTTGCGACCATGCCATGCCAGCAGATCTCCCTGGCTGATCCGCGTATTGAGCAACTTCGCGTCCTCTGGTAGTTCCGCCAACTGCGGTTTCAGTGAATCAATTGTTTCCCGCAACATCGGTGAGAATCCCAGGCCAATCGCTGTTCGCGTCGGAAGCCGATCGGCTACGGCGAAAAAACCCAGAGTCGCCATGGCCAGCACAGTCACTGCGCGTCCACCTCTGGAGAACAGAACCTCCATCGTGTCGATCGTGTATTCCTGCCGAAACGTTCGAGCGTACCAGCGTTGAGCTGCGGTACCAGCTGCAGCTGCGGCAACAAGGGCGGCGGCAGGAAGTTCATGGAGTTTCCAAAGTGCCAGAGCTGTAAACCCGATGCACAACAGCAACCACGGCAAATCTTCGCGGCTACGACCAAGTGCCAGCACGACGAATGCGATGATCACGATGCTGAATCCGGCAACGTAGGCAAATTCAAGCCCCTGAAGAACTCCAGGTGTGAAGATGGAATAGTATTCCGTTCGGCCATCCAATATCGCCGTGGCATCCGTCAGAGTTTTCATCGCGGCCATCGTTGGATATTCGATAGAATAGGTCGTTGCTGCGGACATCAGGCTGGCGACAGGTGAAGGATTCAATAGCAGCGCAACCAGGCCGAATCCCGCGGCTTTCCAAAGTGTCGATGGGTCACCACCCGGAGGATCCCCCGCTTTCTCCGCAAGCGATTTTCGTACGTGCGAACCAGCGGCAAACAACAGAATGGCAATCACACCCAGATAGGCTCGCGGATCGCAGTTACACCAAACGACAATCACCACCGGAAGCTTCCATGCCAGACCAGTTGCCGCTCCTTCGGTGTGACGGTGCAGTAACAGCAGCGTGATGGCTAACCCAAGTAGGGTGGCAAGATCTGTAACAGGCATAAAGTCGACGGAGCATGCCGCCATGCCGAATACCACACAAACGGAACTCCACCAGGTTGGCATGTTTTTCAATGAAATATAAGACAGCAAATAGGCAATGACCCCGGCCACAACCGCCTTAAAGACCGTCAATGCATACTCTCCTCCCAGCGAATACACAGTGCTGACAATATGGTCAAAAAGCCAGCTCACATTTGATGTCGACTGGCCTTCCAGCGCGTATGAGAAGCTGTCTTCGGAAGGAGGCAAAAAGCCACCGGATTGCATGTCCTCACCAGACCGAACGTGCAGCAACGTTCGCGTGTCGGCCATCTGGCTGAAACCGAACAACACCGCGAGAAAGATGGCCGCCCAGCGAAGCATGAAGTCTCCGCGAATCGCTTCTTCTTCGACGATCTCCGGCGTTAACTCTTCGTATTCCGGCAAC
>CAYZYB010000339.1:0-5838 GCA_964481505.1 uncultured Planctomycetaceae bacterium
GCTGACGGTCATTTGAATCGTTGGCGACAGGGCAATTGATAATGGCGGACATTGCTGAAATTCATGAACTGCTCGAAAGCGTCCGAGTGACGCTGGCCAGTTCTATGAATCCCGACAAAGAAGACCTCGAACGCCTCCATGGTGAGCTCGACACAGAAATTCGTAATGCCAACAAGCGGTTGCGAGAATGTGATGCACTACTGGCAGAAGGACATCGCAGTGAAGCCATTCAACTGGCCGAACAGGAACCAAACCTGCTGGAAGTCGTATCCATTCTCGACTTCACAGAACTGCCGGAGTGGAACGACTTCGTCGCGGAACTCGGGCTGACCGTCACGCCACAGTTGCAGATCGATATTGCAACCGACATCAACGGTGCCTATTCCGACGACGAACCGCTGGAACGCTTGCTGAGAAAATTTCGTCTGCTGTCTTTGGCGCGAGCTTCACTGCGATCTCGCATCGACCTGCTGCGACAAATTGCAAAACGCGATTCCGGCACCGTCTATTGGAAGGACGACTTGAAGGCGTACGAACAGGTTCGCATTCGCCAGATCGCGGATGAAGCTCGCGACGCTATCAGTGATCACAACTATCCGGAAATCCGTCGGCTGTCGGACGAAGTGACCAAAAAGCCGTGGTACTTAAAACCAGATCGACGCGTCACAGAACGCCTCGAACAGGCAATGATTAACGTCAAAAAACTGGAAGCCGTCCAGAAGTTAAACAAAATCACCAAGCAAATGGTGGCCGCCAAAGAGGCGGGCGACGAAGAAGAAGTTCGTGAAATCGGCGACAAATGGCACGAAGTCGCGAAGAAGTGCGATCAAAGCTCGGACGACTTTCAGGAAGCCAAAGTCGAAGTCGCAGCTCTGTTTAAGTGGCTGCAAAAAGTCGACGCAAAAGGCGAGGAGGCAGATCGATTTGCAGCGGACGTGAAGAAGCTTCAGAAAGTCATCCGAGCGGAAAAGAGCACGCTGGAAGACATCTATCGCCATTACGACGTTGTTGCAGACTACGAAGATTACGACATCCCGGCTGCCGTACAGGACAAGTACGAAGCACGAATTGTGCAAATCGAAAAACAGGCGGCGATGAAGAAGAACCTTACCATGGCTGGCGTGGCGGCTGGAGTCATCGCACTGCTTGCAATCGCGTACGTCGTCATTTTCTAGCTCCGTTGCTGAATCCCGTCATTTTGAGTTTTCCGTCGGATAAGTTTTCGCCGGTCGCTCTCGAGAGAAGTAAATCCCGGTACCAAGTTCCGTCTTTCCGTCGCCTGAATCGAGAAGCCCGTGGCTCGTTATTACATTCGCAATCGAGGCAAGAAGCTGGGGCCACTGTCTGTCGATAAGTTGCACGCGATGGCGAAACGTGGTCGCTTTGGCCGCCACTTCGAAGTGTCCAAAGACGGAAAACGGTGGGCTCAGGCCGACGAATTTCCGGAGCTGTTTCCCTCAGACATTGACGAAGACGACGACTTCGACAGCGATGACTACGACGACGAGGCTGACGACATAGACGCCCCGCTGGTGGACGAGCCAGGATCGCGGCGGCGCAAAAAAAAGAAATCCACGTCACGTCGTGGAGCCAGCCGATCAGGCGATAACGAAGACAGACCAGCACGGCGACGTCCATCACGAGGAGATTCCGAAGACCGCCCTCGTCGCTCACGCAAAAGCAAAGACGACGGCGATGAACCGCGGCGAAAAAAATCAGCCCGCGGTGACGATGATGCAGTTCCACCGGTAAAGAAGAAGAAAAAAAAGAAAAAGAAGAAGAAGGATTCGATCTTTCAGGATGCGGAAAAACAGGAGACCAAACGAAAAAAGAGACGCGGCGGCATCATGGGCTTCCTGTTTGGCGGCAGCGGTGACACAGCAGAAGAAACCACTCAGCCGCATCTGCGCAAACTGGTTCACATCCACGGTACGCTGCGAGACCTCGGGTACTCACTGGACAAGCTGTCACTGGTTGGTTCAGGGGGTGAAAAAATCCGCGTCGCCGAACACGATGGCAGTGGCGACGGACCGCATCTGCTCGGCCTGATTACGCTGATCGGTTTTCAATCGCGTACCACCGACATGCACTTCGAACCGTCGGACGAAGGCGTGGACCTGCGAATGCGTATCGATGGCACGCTGGTTCACCTGGTCGAAATCCCCAAAGAATACATCCGAAAACTGTACGGCATCATCAAGGTCCTCTGCGAAACCAAAATGGGCGCCAGCCAGGAAGTGCTGGAAGGTAATTATTCGACAGTCGCCGGTAAGCAGCGAGCGGACTATCGTGTGAGCTTCACGCCTTCGGTTCACGGCCAGAAACTGGCGATTCGTGTTCTGAATGCCGACAACGCGCCGCAAAAACTCAGTCAACTGGGTGCACCGAAGAAATACGTCCGCATCATCGATTCTGTGATGACGCAGAATGCGGGTATGGTGCTGATGTGTGGACCAACGGGTTCCGGAAAAACGACTACGCTCTATTCGATGCTGCGAAGCGTCGACTTCAAGAGCCGCAACGTGATGACGCTGGAAGATCCGGTGGAATACCAGGTCGATGGCATTACGCAAATCAACATTGATGCGGAACACGGCAAGGGCTTTGGGGAAATGCTGCCCGCGTTATTGCGGCAGGACCCGGACGTGTTGTTGATTGGAGAAATCCGTGACGGCATTTCTGCGAAAATCGCAATGCAGGCCACCATGACCGGGCACCTTGTGCTGTCCACACTACACGCGCCGGACACACTCGCGACCGTCCATCGATTGCTGGACCTAAACGCCGACCCAAACATGGTGTCTTCAGCACTTGACCTAATCGTGTCACAGCGACTTCTGCGAACGCTGTGCGAAGAATGTAAACAACGTCGACGCCCGGACAAGGAAGACAAACGCAAACTCGGAGGGTCCACTCGCGACGCAATCTACGAACCCGCAGGCTGCAAAAAATGCCTGGGAACAGGCTACTCCGGCCGCCGGGCGATTTTTGAATTGCTGGACGTTAAGAAACAATTGGGTGAGGCCATTCACAACAACCTGACAATCCCGCAACTCAGGAAGACCGTGGCAGAAACGGACTTTGTTTCTCTGAGGCAAAACGGATACTCAATTGTTGGACAGGGCTACACCACCTTTGACGAAGTTGACCGCGTGATTGGTGTCGAATAATGATTCGGGCAATAAGTACAAGAACGCCGGCAGAAAATCGCGGGGCCCGCGGAACCGTTTTCGCCGCCGGCCTGTTGCTACTAACTATTCCGATCATCAGCTCAGCAGACGAAGCCGTTCAGCATTCGATCGACGTCAAAACGTTCACTTCACAGTATTGTGCGGCCTGCCACGAAGGTGACACGCCCGCAGGCAACCTTGAATTGACGACTCTCGATCCGAATTCTGTCGAAGACGATACGCACACGTGGGAGAAAATCGTCAAGCGACTCCAGACTCGCCAAATGCCACCGATCGATGCGGAGAGGCCGTCGGAAGAAGAGTATCGATCTGCCCTAAACATTATCGAACGCTCACTCGACGCCGTCGCCATGGCGAAACCCGACCCGGGCCGCACCGACACCTTTCGGCGACTCACTCGAACCGAATACGCAAATGCAATTCGTGATCTGCTTGGGATCACAATCGACGCGAACGCCTTGCTGCCGAAAGACCAGGGGAGTCACGGCTTCGACAACATCACTGTCGGAAACCTCAGCCCAACGCTGCTCAATCGTTACATTTCTGCCGCCCAAAAAATCAGTCAGCAGGTTGTAGGAGCTTCCCTGAAATCACCGCTGGCCTACACCCTGCGAATGAAGCCGGACCTCACGCAGGAACAACACGTTCCCGGACTTCCGGTCGGCACACGCGGCGGTACGCTGATTCCGTACAACTTTCCAGTCAGTGGCGAGTACAGGATTGAAGTTCGGCTGATGCGAGATCGCAACGAACATCTTGAGGGACTCAAGAGAACCCATCAGATGGAAATCCTGCTGGACAGAAGACAAATGGATTCCTTCATCGTCAAACCACCGAAGAATGAAACGCAGCACCAGACCGCCGATGGACATCTAAAAACGACGATCTCCGTTTCTGCCGGACCGCACAATCTGGGCGTTACTTTCCTAAAAGAACCAGCCTCACTGGTCGAAACCAAGCGACAACCACTCGACGCCCACTTTAATTTGCATCGGCACCCCCGATTGTCCCCGGCCGTCTACTCCGTTTCCATCACCGGTCCATACTCGGTCGAACGGGAAAGTGAAGAAACTGTTCCTCACACCAAACCCGACTCATTCGCCGCGAAACCGACAGAAGAACCTCACGAGGCCGCACAGAGAATCTTCACTGCATTGATGCGCAAAGCCTATCGCCGCCCGGTTGCAGCAAGTGACCTGGAACGTCCCATGCAATTTTTCCAGGAAGCAGTGGCGGTTGATTCGCAGTCCCCAGGAAACGCAGCGTCGACGAAACAGTTCCGCCAGGGCATCGAAGCCGGACTTGCATCCATTTTAGTGAATCCGAATTTCCTGTTCCGAATTCAACGAGACCCAGCAGACGCGGCGAAGCGTCAATCGTACCGCATCAGCGACATTGACCTTGCTTCACGACTATCATTCTTCCTGTGGAGCAGCCTGCCGGATGAAGAACTTCTGCTGCGAGCGGAACGGAAGGAACTGCATCAACCGGAAGTCCTGGAGGAACAGATTCGCCGAATGTTGAATGATGATCGGTCTCAGGCTCTGGTTAGCAACTTTGCCAACCAGTGGTTGTATCTGCGCAATTTGGATTCGATCACGCCGGAAGCTCGGCTGTTTCCCGATTTCGACCAAAACCTGCGCGACGCTTTTCGAATGGAAACCGAACTCCTGTTTGCCAGCATCATTCAGGAAGACGAAAACGTCCTGAAACTACTGAAGTCAGACCACACGTTTCTTAACGAACGCCTCGCGAAGCACTACGGCATTCCGCACATTTATGGCAGCCGCTTTCGCCGCGTTGATCTTCCCCCCGACAGCAATCGCGGTGGCTTACTTAGACACGGTAGTATCCTGACAGTCACGTCGTACGCAACACGGACGTCTCCCGTTATTCGCGGTCACTGGATTCTGAAGAACATTCTGGGCGCACCACCACCGCCCCCACCCGACGATGTGCCGGCATTGAAAGACAACACGGTCGCATCCAACCTCTCCGTTCGCGAACGCCTCAACCAACACCGCGCTGATCCGGCCTGTGCCAGTTGCCACGACCTGATGGACCCGGTCGGTTTTTCGCTTGAGAATTTTGATGCTGTCGGCCGATGGCGCGATAGAGAAGCTGGAAAACCGGTCGATTCTTCCGGTGGGTTACCCGACGGCCGAAAATTTGATGGCGTTGAAGGACTGGAAAACGGATTGCTGGCTCGGCCGGAGCTTTTTGCGAGTACAATGACGGAGAAGCTTTTGACGTTCGCACTTGGGCGAGGAATCGATCATTCTGATGCCCCTGCCATTAGAAAGATTGTGCGTGATGCGGCGAAGAACGACTTTCGATTTTCGTCGCTCATCATTGGCATTGTTAACAGTACGCCGTTTCAAATGAGGATGGCAGAATGATTATCACAAAGAAGTCGCTCCCACGCCGCACGTTTTTGCGAGGTCTCGGAGCATCATTCGCACTGCCCCTGCTGGACGCCATGATTCCATCGATGACGGCGATGGCCAACACGCCAGCCAACCCGGAACACCTGCGACGAATCGGGTACGTCTACATGCCCATGGGCAGCGACATCACTCGCTGGACCCCACGCAGCAAAGACACACTCGACAAGTTATCCCCCACACTCGAACCGCTGAAAGCCGTC
>CAYZYB010000340.1:0-5807 GCA_964481505.1 uncultured Planctomycetaceae bacterium
GGAGCATGGTTGCGAACGGCAACAACGTGCTGGCTCTGGACGAACGTGGAGACCTGTTGCTGCTGGATTTGAACACGAAGGAATTTGTGCAGGTCGACTCACGGCACCTGACAGATTCTCCCGCGTGGGCACACCTTGCCATGGTCGACAATCAAGTCTTCGTCCGGGACCTCAAAGGTCTAACCGTTTACGAATGGAACGGCCGTTAGCATGAATTGAGGCAGCAGCCAGGAAATAATGGAACACAGTGTCTGTGGCACTCTGACGCAGTACGACGACAGAATATCGCCGGTACGGGTACATTTGCTCAACGCGGCTGCCTTAGGGACTGAATGGCAGCCTGAAGCGGATTGTCGGAATCCGCATTGCATTGTATTACATTGCGCGGAAGTCGGTTGTCGTTGCAGAAAAAATGGTCAACGGAATGGTGAACGGGCATCAGAATACTGACAATTGTCAGTTGCATGGCGCTTGTCAGTGAACAAACGTCGCGGTACCCTGCCGAACCCGTTAGCAGGCCTTTGTGACTGACCAGCACACCTGACAAGCTTCCGGGGCCGATCCTCTTTTCACCCACTTGGGTTACTCCACTGCTGAGATTATTACGTTGGCTCTCGACGACCGAATTGTCATCACCGGAATCGGCCTGACTTCACCGAACGGAAACAACCTGGCGGAATTTCGTCAGAATGTGCTCGACGGGAAGTCCGGTGTCGTCAACTACGAAACACGCTACATGCCGCCTGTACTGGCTGGCGTCTGCAACTTCGACGAACTGCGATACCAAAAACGCCGAGATGTTCGACGGGGAACTCGCGCGGGCTCGATTGCGGTGTACTGTGCCAACGAAGCAGTGGCAGATTCTGGCTTGAAATGGGACGAAATCGCCAGAGACCGTGTGGGCGTTTATCTGGGCATCACAGAACACGGCAATGTTGAAACAGAAAACGAGATCTACGAAATCTCCCAATTCGACTACGACACCAAAGTCTGGTCTCATCACCACAACCCGCGAACGGTTGCCAACAATCCAGCAGGTGAAGTCACGCTTAACATGGGCATCACCGGCCCGCACTTAACCATCGGTGCCGCCTGTGCTGCTGGCAACGCAGGATTTATTCAAGCCGCACAAATGCTCCGACTGGGCGACTGCGACGTGGCGATCGCCGGTGGTGTTTCGGAGAGCATTCACACCTTCGGTATCTTTGCCAGTTTTCAGAGCCAGGGCGCTTTGGCGACTCACGAAGACCCGGCAAAAGCCTGCCGACCGTTTGATGTAGATCGCAACGGAATCGTGGTGGCAGAAGGCGGCGGCATCTGCACCATCGAGCGACTGGACGACGCACTTGCGCGCGGAGCTAAGATCTACGGCGAAATTGTCAGCTACGCGATGAATTCGGATGCATCCGATTTTGTGCTGCCGAATTCGACACGACAGGCAGAATGTGTGAAACTGGCACTCAATCGCGCAGGAATGACGGCCAACGACATCGACATCGTCAGCAGCCATGCAACGGCAACGGAACAGGGAGACATCGAAGAAGCAACCGCCCTTAAGGCCGCCTTCGGTGACTCAACGGCGGTTATTAACAACACCAAGAGCTTCATCGGACACGCAATGGGAGCCGCCGGAGCACTGGAATTGCTGGGAAACATACCGGCATTTGACGATGGAATCGCCCACGCTACAATCAATCTTGAGAATCCGGACTCAAGATGCGCTTTGCCAAATTTAGTGGCCAATGAGCCGAGAAATCTGGGTGAAGTGAACTGTATATTGAATAATTCGTTCGGAATGCTGGGTATAAATTCCGTCGTAATTGTCAGGAAATTTAAGTAGCCGACCGGGTCGCCGTTCAGGTGGTCGCTACTCTAACTTGGAACACAAACACTGTTTCGTGGATGAAGCGCAATAGTGCGGGGACGTTGGTAAGGGGATTTTGATGACGGGTGAGGAGATCCGACAGGTTGTTTTGGAAATCCTGGAGCGTATTGCTCCGGATGAAGATCTGTCCGATTTGGACGATGCCGTCGCGTTTCGTGAACAAATGGAACTCGACAGCATGGACTTTCTGGATATTGTAATGGAACTCCGCAAGGCGTACCGAATACAGATCCCGGAAGAAGATTACCAGAACCTCAACACCATGGCTTCGACGGTTGAGTACCTGACCCCAAAACTAAAGGACGTGCCGGTTGCCAGCTGATCGACTCGCCACCGGAAACCAACCAGTCAAAACAGGGCTGGGTATTCGCTAACAAACTCGTTCACAAACATGAATCATGAGCCTCGAAGAATCGTCTTCGAGGCCTTTTGCGTACAGTGGCCGTTCGGCACTCCCTGCGTCACACACATCCACTTAGTTCTGGCGAACGCCGGATCCACAATCGGAGAAGTCCACCGTGCATTACGATACCGTGATCATCGGTGCCGGTATGTCAGGCCTTTCGGCTGGTGTGCGACTGGCGTACTACGAAAAGAATGTTTGCATCCTGGAACGCCACACCACGATTGGCGGCCTGAATTCATTCTACCGCCTGCGAAAACGCAATTTTGACGTCGGGCTGCATGCCGTCACCAACTACGCAGAACGTGGCAGCAAGCCTGGCCCATTAAGCAAGTTAATTCGCCAGCTTCGCATGAAGTGGGAAGACTTCGATCTGCGACCACAATTGCATTCGTCGATCGCATTTCCGGACTGCACACTGAAGTTCACCAACGACTTCGCTCTGTTGCTGGACCAAATCGCCAGCTCATTCCCAAAACAGATTGACGGCTTTCGGCGACTGTTGGGCATCATCGACAGCCACGATGCACTGAACCTGGACAACAATCGCCCAGCGACATCAGCACGACAGGTGCTCAACGAACACATTAGCGACCCGCTACTGATCGACATGCTGTTCTGCCCGCTGATGTTTTACGGCAGCCCGACACCGCGCGACATGGATTTCAGCCAGTTCGTGATCATGTTCAAAAGCATCTTCTACGAAGGATTCGGGCGCCCCTTCGACGGAATTCGCCTGATCCTGAAGAAGCTGGTCCGCCACTTTAAATCCCTTGGAGGACAGATTCGTCTGCGTGCAGGCGTTAGCGAAATCAAACACACCAACGGCTCAGCAAGTGCCGTAATACTGGATGACGGCACAGAAATCACAGCAGACAACGTACTGTCTTCTGCCGGTGCCGCA
This sequence comes from uncultured Planctomycetaceae bacterium, assembly GCA_964481505.1. Taxonomy (GTDB): domain Bacteria; phylum Planctomycetota; class Planctomycetia; order Planctomycetales; family Planctomycetaceae; genus Fuerstiella. Next base: position 3,193 of record CAYZYB010000340.1, read on the forward strand.
GAAACAATGCGAATGGTGGACCCGACGAAGGCCGTCAAACGCCCGACCCCGGGCGACATTTCATTCGTGGAATCAATTTCTGTGCTCGACTGCGAACCAGCCTCACTGGGTCACGACGACACCATCGTATTCTACAACGACGCCGATTCCTTCCACTACGAACGCCCGGAAGAACCAATCGACCTTCGCAGCGGCATCATCTGTTCGCCCAACAATTTCGACTATTCGCGGCCACTGGAAGACGGACGTATCCGGATCACCGCACTGGCAGAACCGGACTACTGGATCAACATGCCGGAAGACGAATATCAGGAACGCAAAATACAGTGGAATGACCGCATCATCGAAAGCGCCTTGAAACACATACCCGACTTCCGAGCTCATGTGGTGGACACAGATGTCTTCACCCCGCGAACGATTCGGCGGTTTACAGGGCACGACAATGGCTGCGTGTATGGAGCACCACAAAAGTTTGCCAACGGCCAGACATCGCTCAAGAACCTTTACCTTTGCGGCACAGATCAGGGCTTCCTTGGCATTGTCGGCGCCATGCTGTCCGGAATCACGATCGCGAACCGCTATCTCCTGAAGTAGCTCCGTCGCACGCGATCACGACCTCTGCGACGCTTTCATCCGCCGCCGTCTGCCGATTATGAGCCCGAAAGCTCAACGTTTTGGCGTCAAGGCAAACGCCGTAATCGTCCCTTTCGGCAGTGCGAAAGCCTAGCCTTTCTGCTGAGCAAAAACGCAGGATTATTGCTTCCCAATGCTGGGATGCAGAGCCCCTCCGGTTGCGTCGCCGAAGGTGCGTCATATAATCGTCGGCTCTGTGAGCGCTGGTTTTTCGAGCGCCGAATTGTTGTCGCAATCTTCCGCTGTCAATGGTCTTCGCACCATCGCCGCGACCTTTAAGAGACGATCAGAAATGCTGACGTGGTTTCGAAATGTCTGGATGGCTGTGGTTACCGTCGCTCAGGGCATGATTGTGACGTTCGTCACGATGATGAAGACGTTCCATCGCGATCGCCAAACCTTCGCAGACACTTACGCTTACCCCGAAGAGCCGATCAAGGTGAAGCCTCGCTACCGTGGCTTTCATCGCTTTGACCTGACGACATGCATCGGCTGCGAAAAGTGCGCTCAAGCCTGTCCTGTCGACTGCATCTACATCGAAAAAGAGAAAAGCCCGGTCGGCAAAGGTTTCCGAATCAACGGCTTCGCGATCGATTACACCAAGTGCATGTTCTGTGCGTTGTGCGTGGAACCCTGCCCGGTGGACTGTATCTTCATGGGATCTAACCACGACCTGAGCTGTTACAGCCGCGACGGATGTGTTGTCGACTACGCTCGGTTGCCTCTCGAAATCGCATGGGGCAAAGCGACACTGAACCCGACTGCTGTTGCTGAATCAAAAGTACTGCATGAACCAGTGTGGTACAAAGGTGAAGAAAGCCCGTTTGAGTTTGCTGAAAAGTAGATGGTTGTGTGGGCAACACCGGTTATTCGAGTTTGAGTTTCCAACAGGCAATAGAACGACAAATCTTCTCTTCAGAAGCGGCCGCAATGACAACGGAAGATTCTATTTTGATGCTGCCGACAGTTGACGACGCCAACCAGCGTCTGCCTTTGGTTCGAGCCATCGTGCGAGACGCCATGGAACTTAAAGCGGATGTCCTGGCGAGACAGGATCGACTGCTGGATCTTCGAGAACGTTATCCGGACGAAGACGGTGCGGAGTCGACTTACTCAGAAGAAGTGCTGCAGATGGAGGAGTCTCTGGAAGCAGACGAAATCCGTATTGATGAGTTCGCTCAGGAACTACAGCAGGTCGGCGCGAACCTGGTTGATCCCGCTTCAGGACTGGTGGAATTCGCGTCGATTCTCGACAGTCAGCCAATTCGATTGAGTTGGATGTACGACGAACCGGTCGTTAGTTTTTGGCGATCAGAAGATGATGATCCCGCGGATCGCAAACCACTGGAACCTGCCAGCCAGAACGCTGGTTAACCTCATAAAATTGACAGCCTGGCAAAACCGGCTGAAAGAGATTTTCAAATGACAAACCTGGTCGGTCACCTCTTGCTGTTTGGCACGTCTGTGTGCGTGCTGCTGGCACTCCCGATGTTCGTTGGCCGGTTCATTCGGCCAAAACTGCCAACACCGGAAAAAGATGCGATCTACGAATGCGGTGAACCTGCGATTGGTTCCAGCTACATTCAGTTTGACCTGCGCTTCTATGTTGTCGCCCTGCTCTTCATCGTGTTCGATGTGGAAGTGGCGTTCTTCTTCCCCTGGGCCGCCATCTACGGCAGTGCCACTCAACTTGCCGACACGCGTCTGAATGACGAAGTGCGACATGAACTCAGCGCGCGATTGCTGGACCAAAACCCTGCCACGATGGAAGCTGGTAACGTTATCACACCGGATGTCGCTCAGTCGTTGGTCTTCACCGGTTTCTTTGACATCCTTGTGTTCTTCGTCGTGCTGCTGGTCGGCTTCGCCTATGTCTGGAAACGTGGCGACCTCGACTGGATTCGCGCGGTCACGCAAAAGTCGCAACAGGCGGCCGACCAAACAGTTTCTGCCGACAGCCGAACAACGGCTGTGACCACATC
>CAYZYB010000341.1:0-5785 GCA_964481505.1 uncultured Planctomycetaceae bacterium
TGGATAGTTCACACATCGTTGTCTTGACGCTTTCTTCACATACGCTGTCGACGGTTTTCGTCGGGATCACCGGCACGCCGCGATCGCTAAAACAATCCAAATAGGACTTCGTGCTGTTCCACTTCATTATGGTGACGTCGTTTAGCACAACGGTATCGTGACTCGCCTGCTCCAGCTGTTCGAAAAATTCACGTTCGTTGCCTTCGAAATAGTCCCACGCAAACAGTGGCAGCATTGCACTAAACTCTGTTGCTCTGCGTGCAGCTTCTCGCCAGCGAACGATCGAAATTTCCATGTCATGCCGAGCAAAGGCTGGCTCAAGCAGATTGAGCTGCAAGTCGCGTTCGAACGCATCAGCTCGTTCTTCCGGGTGACCTGGCATCATGTTGTCGGATGCCAGCATAGCAACGGCTCGCATGGATACTCTTTCACTAACCAAACAGCTCGTCAATGATTCCTGTGGAATCACCGTGAGAATCGATATCGATACCGGATCCGTTCAGCAGGCTAAGCCATAGGTTGCAAAGTGGCGTCTTCGGATCGTTCAGGACAAGCTGCCGGCCGTGCTTAACGCCAGCGCCGCCACCGGTGACAATCGTTGGGCAATTCGTCAGGTAGTGAATGGAATTGATGTTGCTGCCGAGTGTGACCGTGCAGTTCTCGAACAGAGTTGCGCCGTCTCGATCTGCCGTGGTTTTTAGACGCTGGATGAAGTGAGCGAACAGTTCTGACTGTTTCCTGTCACGCATTTGTGAGACATCTTTCCGAGCGCCGTCGCCGTAGTGGCTCATGTTGTGGGCTGTGATCGTTGCTCCAAGGCTGGAAATGAACGTATCCAGCGGCTGACGATAAGTGAACACTCGCGAAGCATCAACCTGCATGGCGGCGATCATCAGGTCGTACATGACCTTCACTTCTTCAACTCCCTGCAGCCCTTCCTTCGGGGCCTTTGGAGCATCTTTGGGGCGTGACTTTGGAACGTCCAGCCATTTTTCTTCTTTTGCGAGGCGGACTTCGATTTCGCGAATCGACTGAAAGTACTCATCCAGTTTGTCAGTGTCAGACTTCGTGAGACCGCGGCTGACGGATTTCGCGTTTTCTAGTACTGTGTCGAGGACGCTTTGTTGCTTTTGCAAAGCCGCTTGACGCTGCGCCAGTGGCGTGTTTTCGTCAGAGAACAGACGATGGAAAGCCGCGACCGGTGTGTTGATCGCCGCGATCGGCTTGCCCTGTCGGTTCCACGACAGGGACAGCCCGGGCCCGTGTCCGGATTTGTCCGGGCCTTTGTGGCCGAGCTGCATTGATGTGAAACGTGTGTTGCGGCCGAGTGTTTCGGCGGCGACCTGGTCGGCTGATACGGAGTTGTGAAAACTCTGCCCCGGTTCTGCGTAGCGGTTGGCTCCCGTCAGCCAGAATGTACTGCCCCAGTGTGCTTCGCTGGAAAACTGGTTCGACAGATTTTGGATGACGGTGAAGTCCTCTTTGTGGTTCGCCAGTGGCTTCAGGCCTTCCGACAATTCGTAGTCGGCGCCCGACTGCTTGATGTCCGGAAACCACGAATCGCGTGTGACGCCAAATCCCATCCCGAGGAACACGAGTCGCTTTGGCGACGCGGCAGGTTCTGCGGCAGACGCGAACCGACGGAATCCGAGTGATTCCAAAAACGGCAGCGCGACGAGTGCTGAGCTGCTGCGTAAAAATGTTCGGCGCCGTGAATTCGTTGAATGTGTCATTTCTTTGTCCTGAACTTTTTCGACTGCACCAGGGCGAGAATGTATTCTCGCATCGATCCGTTATTTTTGTCGGCACGTTTGATGATCTGTTGTCGTAAATTTTCGTCCGAAAATCCATACGGCCGTCCCAACGCGTATTCGATTAGCGCTTCGGTAAAGCCGTGAGCGAAGTCGGGGTGCTGTTTGGCGACCTGTTCGCGAAGCTCGCGAAAGCTGGCAAATTTCGATCCGTCCGGCAATTGTCCGTGCGGATCGATATCTACTTCTTTTACGTTCTTGAGTTTCTTTCGCACCGTCTTTTGAAGCCAGATGGTGTCTCGCCATTTTCCCGCGGCATCGAAATTCTGCATGCCAAAACCGATTGGGTCGATCTTGCGATGGCATTGAGAGCACTGCGGTTCTTCCATGTGAGCCTGCTGGATTTCTCGCGGCGATAGTGACTTGCCGTTGAGTCGGCTGAGCTGTGGGACATTCGCGGGAGCCGGTGGCGGCGGATCATTCAGCAGCTTTCGCATGACCCATGCCCCGCGTTCGACGGGTGATGATCGTGTGCCGTCCGATCCCATGGCCAGCACGGCCGCCATGGCCATCAAGCCACCTCGCGGTGAGTCTTCCGGGACCGCAACTTTTTGAAATTCACTGCCCTGCACTCCATCGATACCGTAGTAGTTGCCCAGCAGGTCGTTGATGACAACGTGGTTCGAATTCAGCAGGTCGCTCAATGGTCGTTTTTCATCCAGAATCAACCGTATCGTTTCGTAAACTTCCTGCCGAGCAGCCTGTTTGACGCTTTCGTCGAATTCAGGGTACAACCGGGCGTCGAACTGGAAGAAATCGAGCCGCTCCATGTCGAGCCACTGATTTGCAAAGCCCGCGATGAATTCATCTGCACGCGGGTCGTTCAGCATGCGGTTCACGTGCCATCCCAGCCGGCTACGATTTTTCAAATCGCCTCGTCTGGCAACGGCGTACAGCTTTTCGTCCGGCGGGCCACTCCATAAAAAATAGGACAACCGAACGGCGAGTTCCAGATCGCTGAGTTCTCGTCCGTTGGGTGAGGGCTCGTCGTTCGGGCTCGGTTCAATCTGGTACAGAAATCCGGGAGACGCCATCACGACCGCCAGAGGTTCACAAATCGCCTCCTGGAACTTTGCACCGTCGGCAATTGCTGTCTGATAGAGGCTGAAGAGCCCGTCAACGAATGAGGCCGTTGGTGTTTTTATGCGAAACGCTCGCGTTGCAAACCGCTGAATGATCTCACGAGCGTACGCATCCTGATTCGGTTGCTTCCACCACATCCCTTTGAAAAAAATCTCAGAGGTCGCGGTCGGCGGCCATTCTTTGATCTTAGGGCCCGTGACTTCCACCCAGTCAATCCACAGCGCTGCTGGCGGAGCCATTCCGGTTTTCGTATGAGCCGCCATGAAGGCACTGCGCGTGGCGGCGCGGCTGTTTGGCAGTCGCTGTCGGAGGCCGAAATTCCGTTCGTCCTTTACAGTGATCGGGATTTCAAGGACCTGCGGGTTTGCGATCGTGCCGGTCACCTGTGTGCAGCCATGAACCGTCAGCTCACCCGCTCGGCTACCGGCGCCCGTGATTCCGTGTTCGATAAAGCATTCGTGTGGCTTCGCGGCTGGTAGCCTGGCAGCTCGCACACGCATCACGTAATCTCCTGGCCGCCATTTGTCTGGAATTGTGACGGCGTCAACCATCGCACCGTTGAAGAGTTGATACAGCACGGCACCCGTTTTGGCTTCCGGCTGTTCGACATATCGCTTGTAAGTCGCGTGAACTCGTTTGTGCTGCAGTTCATAAAACCGTACGTCGCTTTCATCAATGAATCCGAATTCCGACGGTTTCTTTTCGCCATTCGCATTCCGAAATTTGACCGTCCTGTCAAAATGTTTTTCGACTCGCGCCAATAGACTCTTCATCCGCGGGTTGACGGCTGATTCTGACTCACGATACATCTTCATTGGCTTCGGCTTTTTCCCCAGGACAATCGCAGCGTCGAGTGCCTGATGGGCCAGAGCGAGGTATTGCTCAAACTGATCACTGGAAAAGAACAACGCTGCCCCGGTGGTGTCGAAGCCTCCCGGGTTTGCATCATCCGGCAGGTCTTCTGCATCGATTCTGACACCAAGCAGATCGAAAACCGTGTTTTCATATTCGCGCCGATTGAGTCGCCGCATTGTAATGACGCCAGCCGCATCGCTCAGGATGTCTCGCGCGATCACAAGTTGAGCGGACAGGTCTTCAAGCAGTTGCGCCTTTTCTTTGTGCGGAAGTTGCGGCTGGTCTTTGGGTGGCATTTCGCCTGAATTCAAAGCTCCCAGCACCTTTTGCCACCGTTCTGCCGATTCGATGGTATTGAGCTTAAACGACAGTGTCTGGAGATCAATGCCGCCTTCTTTTGATTGCGAATCATGGCAGTCAAAGCAATATGTTCTGAACACTGCACGATGCTGTTGTGGCATCAGAGCATTTGGAGTTTCGGCGCAGGCTGTGGTTGCACAGGCCATACAAATGAAGATGCAGAATATGAGCGTGGGGGCTTTCACTTTCATGCTGCCGATTATAGTTGTCGGCTCGGGGCATCACATCGATTCATTCGCAATTTCGCTCCGATTCACGCAACACGGAAGAAGGCACGTTGGGAACGTCGCGGTTTTGAACAGCCAATGGCGACGTGGTGGCGCAGCGGAAGTGATTGACTGTCTGTTGTCTGCCGCTATGGAGCTTGAAATACCGGGGTGCAGATGAGTGCCATCAGCAAATCACGAAATTGGTAGTTGTTACGTTTTTGAGATCGGACAATGAAGCGGATCATGTCGCGTTCGCGGAAATTCAGCCGGCGTCCGGTGGCGTAGGTGAGAAGCTTTTCTGATACGCAACGAGCGAAGAGTTCCGGGTCGTCGGAAAGCAGGCGTTTCAGATCGGTGACGTCTTTGAGTTTTTTGCCATCAGCAAAAACGCCTGTTGCGTCGATGAGGGCTCCATCTTTTCTCTTCGCCTTGCGTTTTTCGTCGATGTATTTTGGGTAGTGATCACGCCAGCGACCGATCGGGTCGAAGTTCTCGAGAGCAAAACCGAGCGGGTCGATTGACCGATGACAGACGGCGCAGTTCGGCGACGCCATGTGTGCGGCAAGTCGTTCTTTGGGTGTGTTGGCGCCGGTTGTGTCCGGCGTCAATGCCGGGACGGCGTCGGGCGGGTCCGGCACGGGTGTGCCGAGAATATTCTCCAGCATCCATACACCTCGCAGCACGGGCTGAGTGTCCACGCCGTTTGCTGTGGCCATCATCACCGCAGGCATTCCGAGCAAACCGCCGCGCCGTCCGTGTCGCGGAATGTCTACAAGCTGCAGTTGCTTGTTGTATTTTGGCTTCCTGCCCTTGGCGGGCTTGAACTTGTCCAGCTGATAAATTTCCCAACCGACCAGCGGCTCTGTAAACACAAAATCGGGCGCGATCAGGTTGTTGATGGGGAGATTGTTGTCCAGGACATGGCGAAACGTTCTTTCGACTTCGGCACGCATTGTTTTGCGATGGCTGCCTGTGAACTTTTTGATGAGGCGAGCGTCGGGCATAAGATTGTCGACAACGCCGAGGCCCAGCCACTGCGTTGTGAAGTCGTGAACGAATTCGTCGCTGATGAGTCGCCTTGCTTCTTTAACCAGCACCGTCGATGTTTTTAGTTCACCCGACCTGGCAGTTTTGAACAGCCGATCATCGGGAGGTCCCGACGTTAGAAAGTACGACAGCCGACTTGCCAGTTGATAGTCCTCCGGTCCATCTGATGTGATGTTGCGAAACAGGAATTCGGGAGAAATCAACGCCGTGCGAATCGCCAGGTGCAGTGCTGCATTGAGATCTTCGGTTCTCTCCAGTTCGTCATTCACAAGAGTAAGATAGGTCGTTGCTTCCTGCGATGTGGCCGGACGCCGAAAGACTTTGGTCAGGAATTCTGTAGGAATGTCTTCAGAGATTCTGCGTCGGACTTGTCAATGGCGTCGCCCAGCAGCCGCTCGCGCTGCCGTTGTACACGCAAAT
>CAYZYB010000342.1:0-5759 GCA_964481505.1 uncultured Planctomycetaceae bacterium
ATAATGACCCTAAGAATCTGGACGAACTGGCGAAGGTCGACGAAATCAACATGGGCTTTTGGAACAAATTCCTGAATCGTCTGGACGACATCAAAGAAGCCGACGGTCGCAGTCTGCTGGATCATGCGGTGCTGGCATTCTCAAGCAGCGCCGGTATGGATCATTCACGCGACAAGCTGCCAACTGCCATGTTTGGCGGAGAGGCTCTTGGTGTGAAGCATCAAACGCACCTGCAGCTGCCGGAAAAAACTCCGCTGGCCAGCGTATGGCACACAATGGTGGATCGAGTTGGTGTGAAAGTGGACACGCTGCAGGACAGTTCCGGCGTGATTTCTGAACTGGTCTGAGTTCAGTGTAAATGAGTCGCCTCGGAAACACGTTAAGAGTCAGCAATCAATAACGCCAACATCGCGAGTCGAAGTGTGTTAGCCAAACCGAATTTTGTCCTCTCAATCTTCATCGCACTGAGTTTGGGAAGCGTTGCGATCGCTCAACCAAACGCTGCAGATCTTCCGCAGAACGTCACAGGGGTCAATGGCCAGAAATTCCGTTTGATTGATGCCAATCACTTCGAAATGGGATCGCGGGAAACTGGCGGGTTTCGCAAAGACCACTCCAACTTCAACGAAGTTGACAACAGAATACGTCACGCCGTTATTCTGTCAACGCCGTATTACCTGGCAACCACGGAAGTCACTGTCGGGCAGTTCCGTGCGTTCGTTGAGTCCGCGAAATACGTTACGACGGCAGAAAGAACATCCACGGGCATCGTCGGTTGGGAACCTGTCGACGATGAACGTGGTCACGTGAAAACGTCTTTCCTCGCCAGCAAAAAATTCACATGGAAGGCTCCCGGATTCGCCCAGGAGGACTCGCACCCGGTCGTCGGCGTTAGCTATCACGACGCTCGGGCGTATTGTGAATGGCTGAGCAAACAGGGAGCCGAAAGCTATCGGTTGCCGACGGAAGCAGAATGGGAATGCGCTTGTCGCGCGGGGACTTCAGGCTACTTTTCGTTTGGTGATCAATATCGTGCCACGGTGCATCGCCATGCCAATGTTGCGGACCCGGCATTGGAGAAAGCCGCGCCGGGGCGCGCTACTTTGCAGTGGCTGTTTGATCCCGAATCTGCCAACACGGATCAGTATGCATTCACAGCGCCGGTGGGGACCTACCTTGCCAATCCGTGGGGACTACACGACATGCATGGCAATGTGTGGGAATGGTGCGAAGATCGGTATCTGGACACATTCTACGATCAATTTAAAAGCCCGGGGTACAGCAGGTTTCGCCCGCGATCGATCGATCCGTTGTGCGTGGACCGGTGGAACGAACACGGTCAATGGCAGGTCATCCGCGGCGGTTCGTGGTTCGTTTCGCCGATGCAGAGTCGCAGCGGGTCACGAGGCGTTTTGAATGCGAAGGACGCCACATGCTACACCGGGTTTCGCGTCGTGCGTGAACTGCCGAAGCAACTTCGCGCGGCAGCGAAAGCCGATCACGACCGCTCTGAAGCAGCACTCGCATGGTTTCAACAGCACGCGCGCGAAGTTCGCGAGTATCATGCCGGGAACCTGCGGATCGACATTTCTGCGGAGAGTCTGAACGATGAAGCGTTTCGGTACTTCGCGGACTTGAACTATGCGGTCGACGTCATCATCCGTCCACCGGAACACATTGACACCAGAGCGCTTAAAAAATTCGCCTGCATCAAATCGCTAACAGGATTCGGTCTCGCGACGCACTGTGAAGACATTAGTGACGATACGTTTTCGTTTCTGGCTGACAACACGGAATTGCAATGGTTGCAAATCACGGGCACCGGAAGTCTTCGTGACGAACAGATTTTTCTGCATCTTCAAACCGAGAAGCTGAGATCGATCGTGCTTCAGGGAGATGGGATCACTGACGACGGATTCTTCCAATTGCCGCCGCAACCTTTGCTGGAAACACTGCACCTAAGCAGCACGAAATGCATGGGCGAAACACTCATTCCTGTTGCCGGGTGTTCTGGTGTTTTGCGAGACGTTTCGTTTGCAAATCTGACCGATGCTGCCGCCAGAGATCTCGCGACTTTTCCAAACTTGCAAACCATCAACTGCCGCAGCAGTCCGATCACCGGCGATGCCATCGAATCGTTGGCAAAGCTGCGAAAGCTGACCACGCTCTATTTTTCGAATTGCAGCAATCTGAATGACGAAGATTTCACACCGCTGGCGCGGCTGTACGAACTTCGCCAACTTGCGATGGATGGCACTCGCGCAGGTGATGCAACGGTGCGATCTCTGGCCAGGTCGATCAAGCTGCAGGATCTCCGCATCGGCAGCGAGAACCTCACAGACCTGGGACTGGCTGATGTGTGCAACATGGTGGCATTGCGAGAACTTTCGATTGGTGCCGAAGCGGTGAACGTGACCGACGCTGGGTTTCGCGATTTTTGGAGGCTTGCCAATCTTCGCAACCTGACCGTACGCGCTCCCAAGGTCGGCGCGGCGGCATTCGGTGTATTGGCCGAACTACAAAACCTGTCGCGTCTTTCGCTAAAACGCGATGGGACTGCAGTGACCGACGAAGGCGTTCAAAAACTCCAGCAGCGACTCAGCGATGTGAAAGTTGATGTTCGGTGATGGTTGGTTGCTGCACTAAAGCCGGACATCGCTTCCGAACATTCCACTCAAGTGAAATGATTATGCGAAATAGATTCCTTCTTCTGCTGTTCACCGTTACCTGTGCAGGCAATGCGACAGCTCAGGAGGCCGAATACACAAACTCTGTGCAGCCGTTCCTGGAAAAGTACTGCTATCACTGTCACGGTGCCGAACTTTCAGAAGGAGAACTTCGTCTGGACAATTTGGCGGTCGACTTCGTCAAGCGTCCGGCTGCCGATCACTGGGTAGAAGTGCTCGACCGTATTAACCTTGGCGAAATGCCGCCGCAGGACGAACGGCAACCCACTGCTGATGAACTCACGATCGTCACTGACTGGATTTCTGTCCAGATTCAGTCCGTCAGAAACCAGAGCGAAAGCACGGGCGGACAGATTCTGCTGCGCCGGATGACTCGCCTGGAATATGCCAACACGGTTCGAGATCTCCTGCGCGTGGACTTCATCGAAGGCGAAGGACCGATTGATCTGCTACCGCCCGATGGATCGATTCGCGGGTTCAACCGTAACAGCAACGCGCTGTTGGTCGATCCGTCGTTGATGCAGGCTTACCTGGAAGTTGCTACGAAGATCGCCGATCAGGCCGTTCGTTTTCGACCCCCGCTTGTTCCTCAGCGAACTGTTCGTTTTGAGTACCGTGATATTGTGGATTCGGCGATGAGCTATCAGATCAAAGAACGTCACGCCTATTTGCACAACGATTCGTTGGTGATTATGAGAGAGTCGGCACGGTCGTACGCTAAGCTTCGTCACCCTTTCAACGATCGCGAAGTTCCGATCACGGGAAGTTACCGTGTGCGAATTCAGGCCGCTGCAGTTCCTGGTGAAGATGGCAAGTCGGTTTATATGCGAGTCAAGCAGGGGCCGGATAAAAATATCGCGCAGTTCCGCGTCGATGCTCGTCCGGACAATCCGCAGGTCTATGAGTTCGAAACGATTCGCGATGAATTGTTGCAGGGGGAATACGAAGTTGGCATTGTCGATGGGCCCGACTTTGGCAGCTATGTTGGCAGTCGCGGCCAGAGCCGGCGTGATGCCGACGAATTGCTAAAACAGGGCCACGTTGAAGAAGCGACAATGGCCAAGGCTCGCCTGCGAGCTCAGGGGGATCACGCGCGAGGTCCGTATCGCCTTGAGTATTTGAATTTCGATCACGTTCCCAAACTCTATCTGGATTGGATCGAAGTCACGGGCCCTCTGCAGGGAGAATATCCTCCTGTGAGTATGAAAACGATCTTTCCAGACGGTTGTGAGTCAGGAAAACTCAACGCTGCCTACGCTCGTAAAATCATCACCCAACTGTTGCCGCGATTCTATCGTCGACCTGTGACGGAGGCTGAAGTGAGTGAGATCGTCGGCATCATCGAACAGGAATTACAGCAGGGCCACTCTTTCGAAACAGCCATCAAGACCGGACTGGTCGCGATGCTTTGTTCACCTCGATTTCTGTACATTTTCGAACCCTCTTTCGATGCCGCTTCGGATACTTCCATTAGAACTCCGCGCACATTGAATCCATTTGAACTGGCGACGCGACTGAGCTACTTTTTGTGGAGCAGTCAGCCGGATGCAGAATTGTTTCGGGCAGCTTCTGCAAATCGACTTCGCACTCGAGAGTCGCTGGATGCACAGGTCGAACGGATGCTGGCGGATCCACGAGCGGAGGGTTTTCTCCAGGGATTCGTGCGTCAGTGGTTAAGATTGACGAGTTCGATCGTTTTCCACCGGACCAGTCCATCTTCCCGGATTACTACGCGACAGAACTGGTGGGCATCGATGACGATCTGCTCGAACAACCGCTGGCTATGGTTCGAGAGATCATTGCGAAAGATGAATCGCTCCTGAATCTGCTCGATTCTGACTGGACGGTCGCCAACGAACGACTTGCAGGATACTACGGCATTCAGGGAGTCCGCGGCGAGGCCTTTCAACGAGTAGAACTCAGCAAAGACCGGGCGTCGGCCGACGACGTTGTTCAGCCACCGGCCGCTGAGATTCGTGGCGGGTTGCTTGGCATGGCGGGATTCCATCGATGGGGCAGCGACGGCAATCGCACCAAGCCGGTTGAACGTGGCAAGTACATTCTCGACGTCTTTTTCAACGATCCACCGCCGCCGCCACCGCCTAATGCTGGTGAAGTAGAACCGAATGTCCGCGGCGAAAAACTGACCGTCAGTCAGCGACTGGCCAGGCATCGTGAACAGGTGACCTGCAATAATTGTCATCGCCGAATTGATCCTTATGGTTTGGCACTTGAAAACTTCAATGTCATCGGTCAGTGGCGAACCCAAATCGATGGCGAAAAACCTCTGAACCGATGGGGGGCCGATCGTCCCGGCATCGAAATCGGCGGCATGCTTCCCAGCGGCGAAACGTATGACAGTTTCGCATCGTTCAAGAATGAATTCGCAAAACAGGATCAACGATTCCTCCGCGGCGTCACCGAAAAACTCCTCATGTACGCGCTGGCTCGAACCATCGAGCCGACCGACCGGCCGCTCATTGATGAAGCGGTTGCAGCTGCACGAAAGACAACAGCTCCATGCGATCATTGATCCGGTCCATCGTGAATTCAGATGTCTTCCGACAAAAATAGTTGAAAAGCGTTCCCTGTGATGGACGTCTTTGCTGTGGACCGAACAATGAGACATGTCCGCTCTGAATTTTCAATCCCCCTTGCCGACAGCCGTCACGAAAATCGGCAAACTGCTTGAATCGATAACGAATCATGCTTCGAGTTTTGCCTGTCAGCTGCATAGCACTCATTCTTCTTTGCGTTTCTGTCTCGCCAGCAAATGCCGCAACGGCTGCTGAAAATTTGCTTAAGAAGTCGGACGAGTGGTTCCACACAAACGATGGTCGCAAGGCGCTGGAGAACATTCTTTCGTGGCAGACGGACCACGGTGACTGGCCGAAAAATACAGATACCACCAGCAAGACCTACTCCGGCGATCGAGCAAAGTTGCGTGGAACCTTCGACAACGGAGCGACAACTGGCGAACTGCGAACGCTCGCTCGCGGCGTTCGGCTAACAGGTGAAGCTCGTTACAAGGAAGCGTTTCTCAAGGGCTTCGATCACGTTGTCGCCGCACAG
>CAYZYB010000343.1:0-5755 GCA_964481505.1 uncultured Planctomycetaceae bacterium
CTCCTGCATCGATCGGCAGCGGTGGATCTGCCGGCGCGACAGTTTGTGGATTGAATGGTTGCGGTGCTTCGTCTGCCGGGACGGGTTGAAAGCCGGTTGCTGGTGCGGCTACGTCCGTTGGTGCAGGCAGCGGCGAAGGCGCGTCTACGTCCGTTGGCGGCGGAAGAGGTGCCGGCGTGACGGCACTCTGCGGACCGCCGGGTGGCTGGAACCCTGTCAGAATTGCCGCACGGCTGCGGTAGATGTCTGCTTCGCGGTTGTTTCCATGTCGCTCCAGATATTCCACAGCTTCCAGAGTCTGCTTGATTGACCTGGCGAAGTCTTCACCAGCGGAATTTAGATCTGCGAGGCTGACGATCGGCGCGTTGGTTCCTTTGGAATTGACAACGTTCTTATAAAGCTGAATCAGTTCGGCTCCCGCTGAGACGCGTTTGCTGTTTGCTGCGTGCCAAGTGGCGGCTTTGCCGTTTTGCAATGCTGCTGAGACGTTTTGAAATTCACCGAAGGGGCCTGCGCCGAAAACAATTGTGTGTCGATCAGGACGCAGGAAGCAGGATTGGTGCCCGGCAAGAATCAGCCGTTTGCCGTCGACTGTGAATCCATTAGCTTTCATGGGAACGATTGCCAATGCCTTCGCAACATTGGCTGCGGCAGTGCTTTCGCTGCCAATTTGGATTGCTGTTGCTGTGCCACCAGTCAGGTTGGCCAGAATGCCTGGCAGAGTCACGTTGGTTTGCGGTCCCAGAACGAGCGAATGAATCGAAACGTTTTTGAATGCGAGTTCAGTGACCAGAGCGGAAAGCTCTTCAGTCATCAGGACGTCGCGAGATGTCATGCCGTCTCCGATATAAATTATGGAGGTGGGCTGTTGGCCAGCTGTTGCAGCAATCTGCGAGAATGCATTCTTAAGATTTGTCGCTCCGAGCGGAGTTCGCAGAGACAGTTTGCTGATTGCTTTGTTTACGTCGCTGGACGTGACAGAAACGAATCCGTCGGTCATCGCAACGCATTCCGTATCAACTGCCAGAACCTGAACGGTGCTTGACGGCGAGAGTGCAGCCGTAACTCGTGAGACCAGTGATAGCGATGATTCGCGGATCTGTCCGGTCTGACTGGCTGATGTATCCATCAACACAACGTGGCGGCGCACAGTCGAAAAAGAAACATCCGTTGGTTTGACGGCGACGGCAAAAATGTTCTGACCACCGGGCGTTTTGTGCTGCTTGACGACTAGTGGGGCGTCGCTTACGTCTGCAGCGACGGCCGAATTCCCGAAGGAACTCGCGGTCAAAGCGACAGCAACAGACAGCAACGACTTAACAACAGTAACGTGCGGAAACCGCATATTGGAACCCTTTCGGTAGACCGAACAGTGGTTGACATCAGCCCAAATTAAAGCAAGGGGCCTGCATCGCAAACCATAACTCGCTCCTATCATATATCGGTACTCGGCACGTTGAGAAAGGAATTCCCTGCAAAAAGGCAATCTGTGCCGGTCTTTTGGAGAGCATTGGGGGGAAGGTGCCCCCGGTTGGTGCGTTGCGAAAAGTCACCGATCCGGGAATTGCTGACACGAGAGGAATGATCGGAAGACGTTGAAAGATCATGGAACCTTGCCTGAGTGCTACAGCGTATCACGCTGAGCGCGGCGTGCGGCGTGCGGAAAGGGGGCTTAACCTGCAGCAGCCTCCGGCATGCGGCAAATACGAAGGATTGCCCTGCCGTTATTCGGGATTGGCGGATTCTGCCGACGACGGAAGAAAAGTGCCTTCGACAGTCACGGTGTCCATGGTGCTCTGCCCGTGGTGGTGTTTGCATCAAGTGCGTTGCGGCAATGAATCGATAAGTGAATTGGTCAGTGCCTTAGCAGAATGTTCACTGGCTGCGACCAATTGATCGAACAGCAGGGGCGGCTTGAGTGGGAGATGCGGCGAAGACCATTGTTTTGCTGGCCGTTGTCGCCGCTGCCGTCATTACAGGGGCTGCGTTTCGTCCGAAAACTCCCGCAACTCCAGAAGCTGCGCACGTACCGAGTGATACTCCCCCGGTGGAGTCTTACGGCAATGACTTTGCGGGGCTGAAGTATGCGGCGGTTCGCCTTTCGCCCGGAAACGCCGTACTGCTCGGAAGCCTCGATCAAACCGCTCAGCAACATCAGATGAGAATGGTTTGGAATCCTGACGACCACCGCGCGAGCTATACATTGACCGGCTCTCACAGTGTCCTGAGTTTTCCGGAAGAATGGTCATTGCCGGTTGAGGCGACTTTGCCCGATTCTGCATTCAGCCACGGCTGGGTAGATTCGGCGGAGCTGTCGGGCGCAGCGGTTACTAAGGAGCGGTTGGCTGAGGATCTGGCAGCGGTCAAAGTTCATCGGCTAGTCGACGAAAACAGGACACGGCGATTTGTTGTTCCTTTCTTTTCCGATCAAACGGTTCACGACCGGCATGTGCTGGCCACCGAAATCGCTCACGGCAATCGTGTGTCGGTGTATCTGGTTGAAAACGACGAAAGTGCGTTTCATCAGGATCGATCGGAAGCGATTAAGGTCGCTGTCGAGGTTGCATCAGAAATCATTCGCCGCTGCGAAGGTCGCGTTTTAGATTTTGTGGAAGCTCAGCTGGGAGCGATTACAGATCTCGATGACGATGGACGTCTGACTTTTGTCATGGGGCACCTTTCCGAACACGGTTTCAATCATCGGAATGAACAACCCATCACAGGCTGCGTTCGCCCCGATGACTTTCTGAAGCATGCGGTCCCGAATGGCTCTGTTCACACAGGCGGTGACATTGTGTATCTCGATTGTTCTCTTCCAGATGGCGAAGAACTCGATGCCGTGCTGGCTCATGAACTCACTCACGCCGCGACATTTTGTGTTGTTAGAGAATCCGAGTGTTTGGAAAGTTGCAGCTTGCCGGGGTGGCTGAACGAAGCGATTGCACATTATGTCGAATACCGGATTAACCCACGCAGTGAAAATCTCAAGCATCGGCTGGCCGACTTTACGAGGCAACCTCACCGGTTTCCTCTTGTGATTCCTGACAGCGTTCAGCAACTATCTTTGCGACGCGGACCTGCGCGAGCGGCGGCGTGTTTGTTCCTGCTTTCTACGCTGCAGCAAATGCCGGCCGATTCGTTGCGTACGATGATCTGTCGGCCTGAGTCAGGGACGCAGCGGTTGGAATCAATTGCCGGCGAGGTGTTTCCGGAAATATTTCGCAACTGGGGACTGCAGTCGATGGCATCACAGCGTGACTTTCCGCGTTGGGACTTCTGTGATAGCGGCGAACGCGATTTGCATCTCGCCGGAACGGCCTTCACGTGGACCGCTCCTGTCGTGAAGTCAGGCACCCTGGAGATTTTCGCACCGGTCGAAAGTGACCTGCAGATCACGGTTGTGAAAAGCCCGATGCCGCGGGTGGCCGACGTGCAGGATCGCGCACGCCAGGTTCAGTAACCCGCGTTTCGACAGCATCGGCTAGCCCCGGCGGACAAATAGGCTGTTTACGTTGGCTGCGTCAGTCATTCATCCCATCGGATTCACGATTTTTCGGGTCTCGGACAGTACGCTTCGCGCGGAATTTGGTGTACGTTGTTGATCATGGATGGTGGTCACCGCGTGGTGACCTGCAGCGAACACTGTTGATTTGGCCGATGGGTTTGTCGGTTTGTTTCGCTGCTCAGAGGAATCCGTTGAGGTCACACTCAACGCTATCGGAATGGAATCCGAGAAAGGACTCTGCGATGGAGCAGTCATCAATCGCTCCGGAATTGGCGAATGGAATTCGTCGACTCTTTGACAACGTTCAACGTGCTAATGCGCCGATTTCCGGAGGGCTCAGTGGAGTCATCTGCGGCGAGACCGAGTTGATCGGATTTCACAGAAACCGCATTCTCTACTGCGGGCGAGATGTGGAAGAGTTGTGTGCGGAAGGTTCCTTCGAAGCGGTCATGTGGCTGCTGACAAACGGCGAATCTCCGAACCTCGAAGAACTCGCCGACGCAAGTTCCCTGTTGGCAGACTATGCAGTCATAGACCAACCGATCGCAGACACAATCGGGACCATGCCGCTGCAGACGCGACCGCTGGATTTGTTTCCCCTTTCGATCTCGCTGCTGAGTTGTTTTGACCCGACGCCTGGGGATAGAACGATGGCCGCATCGCGATCGCAGTTTTGGCGGGTGATGGCTCAGTTGCCGGTGCTGTTTCATGGAGCGTTTGGCGGAAAGATCGATGGTGGTCGAGCGTTCCCAGCTAAGAATTCGGCCGCAATGACTTACGCCGGACGCCTGTTGCAGATTCTTCGAGACGACAATGCCGCGCCCACGCCTGAAGAAGAACACGCGATGAATGCCGTGATGATCTGTCAGTGTCTGACGGAAATGCGTCCCGCCTGTTTCCTTGCTCGGTCCTTCGGTAGCGCCGGTAACGATACCGTTGCGGCGATGAAGGCGGCGTCTGCGATGTTCGTATCCCAGCTTCGCAACGACCCGTTCCTGTGGACTGCAGAGCGTCTGCGAGAATTCAAATCGCCGGAACACGCAGAGAAATGGTGGCTCGCTCGCAGTCCTCGCACGATGCCATTTGGATTTTCCGGCGAACCAGAAGAACAGCGATCGGCGATTCTTAGGAATCAGTGTCGAGAGTTGCTGGACGGCGTTCCCGCAATGGTGATGGAGTCTTCCGCGACGAATTTGGAATCTCTGCTGGCGAAAGATGGCTTTCACCCAACGACAGATTGGTCTGCTGCCCGCGTTTTGACGCTGCTGAAGGTTCCGGAAGATCGAGTGTCTCTTGCAATTGGGATTGCCCGACTCGTTGGCTGGGCGGCGCAGACAATCGAGCAACACACCTCTGGAATTCCGTTGCTGCCCGGCCTACGCTACGCTGGTGAAGAGTGAACACGCTGGGGACGCCATGCAGCACCGCATCGGGCTCCAGTTCCTGTCTTCACGACCGATCAAAATGAGTCACCTTCGCCAGGAGTGACGGAGCCGTTTTGACGGTGGTGGCTGCATCGCTGTATTGCGTTGTCTGATGTTGCCTGTTATCGAATATTTCTCTGACTGTTCAAATTTACAATGTCTCACGCGTTCCAACAGTGCATTCATCCTGATTGTCAGGCGACATTCGACCTGCAGCAGATTCTGACAGCTTGTCCGACCTGCGGCAGCCTTTTGGATATCGCTTACAATTGGGACGAAGTTGCCGTTCCCAGTTCGCTTAGCGAATTCGAAAAGCGGTGGTCAAGTCGACTTAATCCGCTCGATTACAGTGGAGTCTGGCGATTTCGTGAGCTGCTTTCGTTTCCGAAAGACGACGACATCGTCACGATCGGTGAAGGCCAGACCATATTGCAGCAGAACGATCGTTTGGGCAGGCACGTGGGAATGAATCCGGGTTGTTTGTTTCTGCAGTACGAAGGGCAGAATCCTTCCGGCAGCTTCAAAGACAACGGCATGACGGCCGCTTCCACTCACGCGAGAATGGTTGGTGCGAAGATCACGGCTTGTGCTTCGACCGGAAACACGAGTGCCTCACTGGCGATCTATGCTGGTGTTTCGGGGCTGTTTGAGTGTGTTGTGTTTATCGGCAGTGGAAAGATCGCGTACGGCAAGTTATCTCAGGCTCTGGACTACGGCGCGACGACGCTGCAGATCGAAGGTGACTTCGACGACGCGCTCGCTCGCGTCCGCGAAGTGTGTGCCGATCATCCTATCTATCTGTGTAACAGCGTGAACCCCTTTCGGC